>PBZZ01000132.1 GCA_002730365.1 Deltaproteobacteria bacterium | reverse complement strand
TCACAAAAAGATTACGGAATGCTTGAATAACAGTGATCTTGAGGGTGCGCTTGGACACTTGGAGGCACACATTGTCAACTGGTCCAAACGCAGTAATTTCAAATCAAATATCTCAGAAGTCACAAGGTAAAAGAAAGATGGTAGTTTTCACTTTACGCCAATTTTTTCTTGCTATCCTTTTCTTCCAAGAGTACCAAATTTGCTGAATGTCTCCACTAGTCCCTCATGTTTCCGAAAACCCTAGTGACGAATCCGCATGAATGCCGCGACCCGACAACCTATCCGATTGAAAGACTACAAGGTCCCTCCCTACTTGATTCCAAATACAAAACTCCGGTTTGAACTTGGAGAAGAAAGCACCGAAGTTCAGTCGATTCTGAGTTTACAAAGAAACCCTCTCGCCGAAGAGGAAGATCGCCTGTTGCGCCTCCACGGAGAAGGTATTGAACTCTTGGAGCTGAAACTCAATGGTACTGTATTACGTGAGGCTGATTATCAAAAAGACGAAGAATTCCTTATACTCAAAAACTTTCCAGAGGAGGGAGAATTATCGATTCGGACTCGTATTAGACCTCAGGACAATACGACTCTGGAGGGTCTTTACAAGTCTAATGAACTCTTCTGTACGCAATGCGAGGCAGAGGGCTTCCGTCACATCACCTTCTCCCTCGATCGTCCTGACGTCCTCTCCAAATACACAACTACAATTGTCGGTGATAAGCAGACTTATCCTACCTTACTATCCAATGGGAACCCTACCGACTCAGGAAGCTTGTCAGATGGGCGTCACTATGTGACTTGGGAAGATCCATTTCCAAAACCAAGTTACCTATTCGCCCTTGTTGCAGGAAATCTGGAATGTCTGGAAGATTCCTTCCTAACAGTTTCAGGCAAGCAGGTAGCCCTGAGAATTTATACCGAGCATGGTTACAAGGAGCAGTGTTATCATGCGATGGAATCATTGAAGAAGGCGATGCGTTGGGATGAGGAGCGGTTTGGTCTCGAGTACGATCTCGAAATCTACATGATTGTCGCTGTTCAAGACTTTAACTTCGGAGCAATGGAAAACAAGGGACTGAACATTTTCAATGCTCGATACATCCTTTCACGATTCGATACTGCGACCGATGAAGATTTTGAAAACATCCAGAGTGTTGTTGCTCATGAGTACTTCCACAATTACACGGGGAACCGAGTCACTTGTCGTGACTGGTTTCAACTGAGCTTAAAAGAGGGGTTGACAGTTTTTCGTGATCAAGAGTTTACTTCTGACTTAAACTCACGACCTGTCAAACGAATTCAAGATGTCAGATTTTTACGAGATTACCAATTTCCAGAAGATGCTGGACCCACTGCTCACCCTGTACGCCCAGAAAGTTTCCTCGAAATAAATAATTTTTACACCGTTACTGTCTACGAAAAGGGAAGCGAATTAATTCGCATGTTGCAAACCCTGATCGGACGTGAGGCCTTCACCCAAGGTGTGCAGCACTATTTAAAAAAGCATGATGGACAAGCGGCCACAGTCGAAAATTTTCTGGAGGCTATTGCAGAGAGTTCCATGACTGATCTAGAACCCTTCCGGGCTTGGTATCGGCAGGCAGGCACGCCAAAAGTTTCTGTTCTAGGGCAGTACTCTGCAAATAAGCAAGAATATGAGCTCCATTTCGAGCAATCCTACTCCCAATTGAGCTCTGCGGGGGAGCGGCAGGCTGTTCCGATCCCAATTCAAATTGGTTTGTTGAACAGCGCAGGTGAGAGCGTCTCATCAGCAGAAACGGACGTGTTTTTACTTGAAAAATCCAAAGACAGCTTGGTGCTGACTGAAATTTCAGAGCAGCCCATTCCGTCGTTGCTTCGACAATTCTCGGCCCCCGTGCGCTTGGAATATGACTACTCACCCGAAGAATTGGCGTTGCTGTACCAAAGGGATTCTGATGAGTTCAATCGCTGGGATGCGGGTCAGCGTTTGGCTACGATGGTGATTGAGCAGAGCCTTCAAAGTCTGCAACAGGGGCAACCCACAACTGAACCAACCCTGCTTTTGGAAAGCTTTAAGGCGAACTTGCAGTCGGAGCATGCGGATCTCTCCTACTTGAGCCAACTATTGACTTTACCCTCTGAGGGATACCTGAGCTCACAGTTCCAGCCAATCTCACCTAATCAGCTCAGGGAGGCTCTTTGGGGGTTGTACGATGCATTGAGCATCCAACTTAGTGAGATTTGGCAGCAGAAATACGAAGAGATCGGGCAACCGCCTGCGGATAATTTAACTGCAGAGGCTATTGGCAAGAGGCGTTTCCGTAATCTTTGCTTGAGTTACCTCGGAAGAAGCCGGGAAACCACTGGGGAAGAATTAGCATTTCACCAATTTGAGCAAAGCCAAAATATGACTGAGGCAATGGGCGCCCTGAATGTGTTGACTCATCAATCAGGACCACTTCGTCATCAGGCATTGGAATCTTTTTATTCAAAGTGGCAGAACGACGCGTTGGTGTTGGACAAGTGGTTCAGGATTCAAACAGCCTCGCGTAGAGAAAACGTACTTGATGAGGTTGAAGGCTTACTGAAGCACGAAAAGTTTAGTTATCGCACTCCAAACCGTGTTAGAGCCTTGGTTGGTGGATTCAGCCAGGGTAATTTTTTCCGTTTTCATCAAGAAGATGGTAGAGGCTATCAGTGGTTGACTTGCCAAATTCAAGCGTTGGATAAGAGCAATCCCCAAGTTGCCGCAAGGTTGCTCACCCCATTGGTACGCTGGCAACAGTTCGCAGAACCATTTCAAAGCAATATGCATCAAGCGCTTCAGCAAATTGCAAATACTTCAGATCTGTCTAAAGATGTGTTTGAGATTATTAACAAGAGTCTGGGTGAGTCAGCATGAGTTTACAAGAAAAACAATCCTTACCGACCAGGTTGCTTTTGATTCGGCATGCCCAGACAGAGTGGAATATCCAACGCAGATTTCAGGGGCAAGGAGATAGTCCCATTACTGAAGAGGGGCAGGAACAGCTTCAACGTCTAAAATCCAGACTTGCTGGACTAGAATTTGATGTGGTCTATTCCAGTGACCTTAGGCGCACCATGGAAACCTCCCAAATGCTTTCTGGGAAACATAGAGTCGAGGAACCGCGTCTGAGGGAGCGAGGAGTAGGTATCTTGGAAGGCCTGAATTTAGAGCAAATTATGGCGCAGCATGCTGAAGCATTTCGAGCTTTTCGGTCAGGTGACAAAGACCATCAAATTGAGGGCGGTGAGAGCTTACAAAATGCTCTCAATCGAGCTTGGACATTTTTGGAGGAAATGCCTGAAAAACACCCTGGAGCTGAGCTTGCGGCCGTCTCACATGCGGGGCTGATTCGGCTTATTTGCAAACAGATCTTAGGCCTTGCGTTGGATGCTCCAAATTTTTTTCAGATCCCAAATACGAGCCTGACCCAACTCGTCTTTTCACCCCAAGATGGTAGCTGGAGTCTTGAATGTTTGGCTGATACCACGCATCTTCAGCCTGTGTTTGACCCTCTTGTGGTGATTTAGCCTATGGCATCTATTTTCAGTCGTATTATTCAAGGTGAGCTACCGTGTGAAAAAATTGATGAAACAGACAACGAGATCTGTTTTCTGGACATCTCTCCTTTCACCGAAGGGCACACGCTAGTGATCCCCAAGCGAGAAGTGGCTCGATTTGAAGAACTTCCTGAAACGGAAGCACTGAGCCTTATGCAGACATTGCAGCGACTAGCCAAAGCCGTATGCAAGGCTTATGGAGGTTCTGATTACAACATTCAGTTGAACAATGGACCAGATGCAGGCCAGGAAGTCCCTCATGTTCATTTTCACATCATCCCTCGTCCAGATGGACTGCGAGTTCCTAAGCTGGGTAAGTATGCCGATGGGCAAATGGCAGAGGTAGGGGCACGCATACGCGCCTGTCTAGATAGCTGAACGAATGAATTCACTGCTTTTAGAGAACGACGCTAAATGTTGAGCCCATCTTTTCCAGTTCAGCAATTAGCAGCGGTCGAAATTGGTAGCAAAGCCGTTCGGATGGTTCTTGGCAATTTCAATTGCGAGGGACATATTCAAATTCAGCAGCGATGGCGAGCTTTTCTAAGCCTAGGCGCATCGGTTTTCCGAAACCAATCCATTCCCCCAGCACAAATTCTTGCTCTACAGCAACTCCTTCAATCTTTACAAATTGCACTTCCACAAGATACTCCGTGGTCTATTTCTGCGACAAGTGCTTTCCGAGAAGCCAAAAACCGAGATGAAGCCCACCAAGAATTAGCTAAACAAGGTTTTCAGATTCAGGTTTTGACTGGCTTGGAAGAAGCAGAATTGATTCATCATCTCTTCCGAAGACAATGGCCTGAATTGTCTGGGACAACCTTGCATGCTGATTTGGGTGGGGGAAGCTTGGAATTGTCTTTAGAACAAGATGCGCAACTGCTGTGGCAGGATAGCTTGCCACTCGGTGTTTTACGTGCTGGTAAAAGAATGGATTTATCCAGTCTTGAGGCCCTTACAGAAGCCTTTACAAAAGTAAGTCTGAACCATCGTCGGTTAGTAGTATCAGGAGGAAGCGCTAGGGAATGGGGTGAGAAGCTCGTCTCTGAAGGGATATTGGGGGCTCATGAGCAGGGACGAAGTATTTTTGAATATCAGTTCTTGCCTCTGAGAAAGGCAAAGACCAGATCAGCCACGATCTTCTCCAGACTGATTGAGATGTGGAAACCAGAACAAGTAGTTATTCCCCGTATCGGTCTGAAAGAAGGATTGTTATTGAATTTGGCAGAGGAGCTTCGTGATGAGGAGTGTCGCTTGAGTTTGGGTAAGGAAGTGCCTGTGCTTCAAATCAATCTGCCCAGAGTGGAGGTAGATAGTTGAAATTACGGTAAGCTCAACAACTGGATAGCATCCAACATTTGATCATCGTAAAGTCCAAACATCATTCGGATCGCCTGAATCATGAAAGGCATTCCTAAGAGTAGGAAGATGAACCCCATCATTAATGTCAGGGGGAACCCCACGACGAAGATCTGAATCTGAGGAACGGAGCGTGAAAGCAAACCCAAAATCAAGTTGGTGATCAGGAGTGCTATGATGAGTGGAGCCCCTAACTGAAAACCAATGGAAAAGATCCCAGAACTTAGCTGAATCATCATGCTCGCCAAGTCATCCCCCATGCTCGCCTGCCCTACAGGAATCAACTGGTAGCTTCTCACCATTGCCTGCACGACCAATGCAGGACCGTCCAGGCTCAGGAACACCAGTGATGCGATTAGGGTCTCCAGCCGAGAGAGCAGCGAAATCTGCTGCATCGAAGCAGGATCGAATACGTTTGCTATACTCAAACCCATCTGGAATCCGGTCATGGCTCCGGCGAACTCAACTGCGGCAAAGAGGAGTTTACCGATCAGGCCAAGGGTCACTCCAATCAATAACTCGCTGAAAACCAACATCAAAAAATGATGAATTTGCTCTGGTAAAACAGTGGGGGCGGGCAGAAAGGGATTTAGAATCAAGGAGAAAACAAGAATAACTACAATTTTGATCTGGGCGGGGATATTGGAACTGCCGAAAATTGGTGCAGTCATCGTTACTCCACCAACCCTAATCAACACAAGCAGAAAAACTAGAAGTTGCGAAGCGTCATAGCTTAGCAGATTTGCCATGCTGGCGCCTGAATTTTAATTTAGTCTCGGTAGTTCCCAGCGTAGTTGGTGTCTTCACTAAATCCGCCGACTCCGCGATTGCGATTCGCACGTCGTTCCTGTTCCATTTGAGCTTCCAGGCTGAGTCGGGTGAATGGAAGGGCCATTAGACGCTTCTTGCCAATCCACTGTCCTGTTTCTTCGCACCAACCATACTCCCCGCTGTCCATCCTCTGCAGTGCATCTTTGATCTGTTGTAGGCGCTCAATTTCTCTGCTCTCAATCAAGCTGTTGAGGGTTTGCTCCTGGGAGATGACGGAGTGATCCACCTCATCTCCTACCTCAAACTCTGTCTCTTCGTGTGTAGCGTTAAGCCGCTCTTCAATTTCCTCCATTTGGCTCAACAGCATTGCCCGGATTTCCTGCATCTCCTCAGCAGCCATTGCTTCTTCGCTATCAATTTCGTCAGGGGTATCCAAGTCCTGCTCGTCCGTTCTCATTTCCGTGTTCTCCTTTAGAAATGCAATTAAATGAGTTTAATTTAGAGGGAGCACATTGACCTTCAGATTTTAGGCCAGTCGTGTAAAAGGGCTCAAATTTCTACCATCTTTTTGTGGGGATGCAACACAAAATTTAGAATTTCTTTAAAATCGCTGCAGAAAAGCCCATCCAATGCCTTGAAGGGAGCAATTGCCAAAAACCTTTTTGTGCTTCTTGAATCCCTTTAGGTAGTACTCCCCATGAAATTGTCTGTAGTCCAAGTTCTTCGGATAATTGCAAAGGCAACTGGGTTTCTTCTGATTCCAGCGAGCAGGTCGAACAGGCAATCCAGCCACCCTTTCTGACCACACGTGCTGCTTCTTTGAGAAGTTTCGCTTGAAGTTCAGTCTGCCGCAACAAACTCTTCAGATTTTCCACCCACTTGATGTCCGGACTCTTCCGGATGGTTCCCGTTGAAGAACAGGGGACATCCAGCAGGATACCATCCATTGATCCACTTGGAAGAGGTAGCTGTGTCCCATCGGACTGCATCATGAGTCTGGGGAGATTGAGTCTCTGCAAATTTTTGCGGACTTTCTTTAAGCGAGAGGCTGAGACATCATTCAGCAGAAATTGATCTGGATAGTCCTGAGACAATTGAAGCCCTTTTCCACCTGGAGCAGAGCAAACATCCAGAATTGTTCCTTCCAGAAATGGTCTGATGGATTGGCAGAAGGCATAAGAAGAGGCATCTTGGGCGTAGATCGTTCCCTCCTTGGCCATCGCGGTGTTCCAAAATCCCTTGCTCTTCTGCAGTACGGTCAATTCTGGGAAGACAGGGTGCGCTTCCCAATCAATTTCGATGGCTTCAAGTTGTTGACGAATCGAATCAACATATTTAATTCGGCTTGGAGCCAGAGTCAAATTAGGCAATAGGTTGTTTGCTCCACAGATTTGCTCTGTGGCCTCCACCCCGTAACTTTTGCTCCAGCGCTCCACCATCCAATCCGGATGGGAGGTTCGGGTGGCAAGCGGTCTAAGTGATGGCTGCAATAATCCTGATTGTAAATCCCGTTGTAATTGACGAAGGACGGCGTTGACAAGACCGGTTCGAGCTTCCAAACGATGCAATCGCACCAATTCAACAGCTTGATGGATTGCATGGTGCTGCTTCGAACTGCGCAAGAAAATTAACTCGTAGGCTCCAATCAGCAGGATCCCTTGCAACACATCTTGAAGTTTGGACCATGGAAGCCGACATCGCTCTTGCACCTCTGCCTGGAGCCAACGATGGTGGCGCAACACTCCCTGCAACAAGTGTGTTTGGTGTCGATTGTCTTCACTTGGGCTGAATTCTGCCTGCCGAATCGACTGCCAGTCTCTTTGTTTCTTGAATTGAAGATAACTGCGCAAGGCCAGCAATTGTGGAGTTAAGGGACTAGTTTTTGATGGATGGCTCATGAAGAAATCTCAGGGTGTGAACGCTATTTGCATCGTTGCTAAGCAACCTTAGAACCCAGATCCCTCAACGTCAAATAAAAGTAAGCCATGGGAGCCGTTCTTAACCAAGATGAGGTAGATGCACTGCTGCGCGGAGTGTCCGGTGATGACATGGACATGGATGATGAAGAGGATGAGTACGACCCAGAGGAAGTCGTCCCCTTTGACCTGACTGCTCAGGATCGCATCATCCGTGGTCGCATGCCGACCCTGGAAATCATTCATGATCGCTTTGTCCGACTATTTCGACTGACCCTCTCAAATGCGCTGCGAAAGGTTGTCGATATTAGCGTGCGCTCAACAGAACTAATCAAATTCGGGGAATTCTTGAAGACACTTCCGGTGCCTTCGTCCATGAACCTCTTCCGGATGACACCGTTACGGGGCAATGCGATCCTGGTACTCGAAACGCGTCTGGTCTTCACCTTGATTGATTTGTTCTTTGGTGGAAATGGAGAACTGGAGATCAAGTCTGAAGGAAGAGATTTCACCGAGATCGAAGCAAGAATGATTAAGAGGGTCACGGTCAGCGCTCTGGAGGATCTGCAGAGTTCATGGCGTCCCGTATTCCCAGTGCAGATCAACTACACCCGAGCGGAAACCAACCCTCAGTTCGTGGCAATCGTTCCTCACAGCGAAATCGTAATCGTCGTCACCTTCGACGTGGAAATTGGGCGGGCTCCAATGGCCATTACGCTCTGTGTTCCATACTCCATGATTGAACCCATCCGGACCCGATTGAATGCGGGCTTCCAGAGCGAACAAGACGAAAAAGACAACACTTGGAGCAATCGTTTTAAGAAAAACTTGAACCAGACCCATGTTGAACTGGTAGCCCAATTGGGGGAAACCCAGATGTCAGTTCGCAACTTCCTCAATCTGGAGGTGGGTGACCTGATCACGCTTGAACATGAGGTTCAGCACCCCATTGGTCTGCTTGTCAACGGTGTGCAAAAGTTCTCAGGTTACCAAGGATCTTACAAGGGCCATAAAGCTATCAGTGTAGAAGAGTTGGTTTATGTGCCACCAGCAGTGGATGAAATGTTGGTGATGTAACCCCTTGACAAGAAAGATCACTCTACACTAAAATTATTTTAGTTTGAGCGGGCTGATAGCTCAGTTGGTAGAGCATCTGACTTTTAATCAGGTGGTCCAGGGTTCGAGTCCCTGTCAGCCCACCAACAAAATCAGCGACTTAGCCACTAAGAACTAATTCAAGACATCCCGAAAAATCAAATTGGTAGCAAAAAAGTCGTAATCTGCTACCAAATCCTTCCCCAATATTTCACTCGCTGACCTTCTCCGAAAATAAACAGCCAGGTTAGTACTTCCTAGTCCGCTGAACCAACACCTTTCCTGCCAGCATTGCTGCCCCTGCGGCTTTAGACCTCCTCTGGTAGGTGACCAGTCGCCCGGAACCCACGCAGCAGAATCTCGTCAGTGGTCCGACTCAAACTCCATCGTTGTTGCCTCGCCACCTGCCGCAGCAGTTGCATCAGATCACTATGGACCATACAACTCAAATGCTTTCTTCGTTCGCGGTAGACTTCCGCTGAAATCGTATTGATCTCCTTCATTGCAATTCTCCTATCTAAAGTAGCCAAACTTGCGAATGGCCGGCACAGTCGAAAACTTAATCTTTGACAATGCCTCCATCGTTAAAGAAATCATGAAGATGCTCAATGAAGCGAAGATGCTCACTTATATTTGTGAGCACCTTCGACCCGGGTGAGCACCTTCAGAGAGCAGAAAAGCCTTCGGGTTCTTCTGGCAAACTCCACTCCCAATATGATTTTTGGTTGGGCCCACCCACCTTGCGCTTGATGACTTTGAGTTCATCAGCAGCACGCCGTATCGTAGCCCAGGTAAGTCCGGCAGCGTTGACTTCTTCCCGGAGTTTCTTCACAGGTGAGCCAGTATCACTGAGCAAGTCCCGCAGAAATTCCAGCGCTTCATCCCGCGGTTGTCTTCGGGAATCATTCTGCTGCGCTG
>PBZZ01000131.1 GCA_002730365.1 Deltaproteobacteria bacterium | reverse complement strand
TGAAAAGAGGACGAATGAAAGTCTTGAAAACTTCACTAACTCTTCTGTTAGGCCTGTTGCTGATGCTACCTGCATATACAGGTGCTTTGGCTGGAGAGACTCAACAACAGCTGACTTCTGAAAGCGTTATCGAGACGATCAAGAAGCGCGGCAAGTTAATGGTTGGCATGTCCACCTTTGTGCCTTGGGCGATGCGCAACAAGCAGGGTGAATTGATCGGTTTTGAGATTGATGTTGCCAAGAAGGTTGCTGAAGACATGGGCGTTGACATTGAGTTTGTACCCACACAATGGTCCGGTATTATTCCCGCACTGATTGCTGGAAAATTTGATGTTATCATTGGTGGAATGAGTGTCACTCCTCAGCGTAATCTCACCATCAACTTCACCGCTCCCTATGCTCACTCTGGGATGGGGATTGCTGCTAGTAAGAAACTAGCTGGTGATTTTGCTTGGCCAGAAGGGTTCAATCGCTCTGATGTGATCTTTGTTTGTCGACGTGGGGTCACGCCATGTACAGATGCAGTTGAGAAAATATGGCCGAAAGCCAAAATTCGACAGTTTGACGATGATACGATGGCCTTTCAGGAAGTTGTGAACGGGAACGCACACGCCACGCTCTCCAGCCATCCAAAGCCAGTAAAGTTTACTTATCGTTATCCTGACGCTCTTTATATGCCGACCACAGAAAATCTGTCTCGCGGAGACGAGGCATTTGGTATTCGCAAGGGAGATCCCGATGCGATGAACTTCTTCTCCAACTGGATCATGGTCAACACCAGTAGCGGGTGGCTCGAAAAGCGACATCACTACTGGTTCAAGACGATGGACTGGGCAGATCAAGTCGATCAGCAGTAATTTATCTAATTCAGGTGGGGGAAGATCCTACAGGAAACTTCTCCCACCAGTGTATGTGATCGCATGTCTCGATCTACCTCGCGCTATCGCTGGTCTTGGGTAGACTCAGTGGTTCTGTTGGGAATTATTGGGTTTTTTGGTTTCATCGGCTACCGGGTTAACACCGTGTTGGTCTACCAATGGGACTGGGGCTTCCTGCCCGGTTACTTGTTCCGCTGGGATGAAGAAACCCAATCACTGCTACCAAACCTCTTGGTTAAGGGCCTGCTGACGACACTTCGGTTGGCTTTCTGGAGTATCATTCTGGCGACACTAATCGGATTCGTTACTGGCATGATGCGAACCAGCCGTCGGCTGTTTCCCCAGGCCTTCAGTCGGCTCTACGTTGAGTTGATTCGGAACGTTCCCCCCATTGTTTTCATCTTCGTTTTTTACTTCTTCATTAGCAGCCAGATCATCCCACTACTTGGCTTAGATACCCTTGACCAACGCCTGGGCCATACTGGTCAAAGTGTGGTGGAGTTTCTCTTTGGTCCAGTTTCTTTGCTCTCGAACACCTTTTCAGGAATTTTCTGTCTCGCCCTCTTTGAAGCGGCCTACATCACAGAGATTGTGCGCTCTGGGATTCAATCTGTCTCAACTGGTCAACGAGAAGCGGCAATGAGTATTGGCCTGAGTCGCTGGCAACAGATGCGCTACGTTGTTTTGCCTCAGGCTCTTCAACGTGTAATTCCTCCCCTGGCAGGTCAATTCATTATCCTGATCAAGGATTCTTCGATTGTCTCATTGATCTCCATCCAAGAGCTGACTTTTTTGACACTGGAAGTAGCCAACTCCACACAACGTGTCTTTGAAGTCTGGGTTTTCGTTGCAGGAGTTTACTTTGTTCTGTGCTATTCCTGCGCACTGATTTTTCGCCGCCTTGAAATGCGACTTGACTCATCACGTACCTAGGACTACGGATTCGCCTCGTCATGAATGAGCATACTTCAAATCCAATCATTGAGATGTCTGGAGTCAGCAAGTGGTTCGGTGACTTCCAGGTTCTCAAAGAAGTGGACCTACAGGTCTTCTCTGGAGAACGAGTTGTGGTCTGTGGACCTTCTGGCTCTGGTAAGTCCACACTGATTCGTTGCATCAATCGGTTGGAGGAGCACCAAGAAGGACGGATCGTTGTTGATGGTATTGAGCTGGATCAGGATACTCAGCACATCAACAAGGTTCGTAGTGAAGTAGGTATGGTCTTCCAGCAGTTCAATCTCTTTCCTCACTTGACAGTGCTGGAAAACTGCACGCTGGGTCCCATGAAAGTCCGTGGACTCAGTAAAAAAGCTGCTGAGGCCTTGGCGATGGAATATCTGCAGCGGGTTCGAATTCCAGAGCAAGCTGCTAAATATCCGGGGTCACTCTCTGGTGGACAACAACAAAGGGTGGCGATCGCCCGATCACTCTGCATGCAGCCGCGGATTATGCTTTTTGACGAGCCTACCTCTGCTCTTGATCCAGAGATGATCAAGGAGGTGCTCGACGTGATGATCGATCTTGCCGAGAGCGGCATGACGATGATCTGTGTCACCCATGAGATGGGTTTTGCCCGCACGGTGGCGCATCAGATGGTGTTTATGGATGAAGGTCGCATTATTGAGCGTTCACCACCGGCACAGTTCTTTTCGGAACCAGAGCACAAGAGGACTCAGCTGTTTCTAAGTCAGATTCTTTCACACTGAGTGGACTTTGCACAATTCGATTTTCTGCTGAGACTATGCAACCGCATTTCGATGAATTTCTAGATTCTCCAAGTATTCCTAAGGATGTGAGTTTCCTGCAATCAGATGGACTCCTGCATCAACCTTCTTCAGTTTTGCCTTCTTACGAGCATTTGCCAGAGAGCCGAGCTGCCATGAAAGAGTTGACCCCTGAGGAATGGAATGATCTGAATTTATACCGAGCTCGTTACAACCAAGAACAGCATGCAAGACAGGCTTTGGACATGCTTGCCGCCTCCAAAGATTCTCCGAGTTACGGATTTCGTGTAAACAATTATCGCCACTGTCTGCAGTGTGCAACGATGCTATATCAGGATGGAGCAGACGAAGAAACGATTGTCTGTGGGCTGTTCCATGATTTGGGTTTCATCGTCTGTCCGGATAACCATGGTGAATTCTCGGCCACGCTACTAGCCAATTACATTTCCGAAAAGAATCACTGGATGCTTCGGTACCATGCCCTGTTCCTGGACCACCATGCTGGTGGAAATCTGCAGCTGGATGCTAACGCACGAGAGAGTTATCGAGGACATCCCTATTTCGAATATACCGCTGAATGGGTTGCCCGTTATGATCAGACAGCTATCCAAACCCAATACGAAACTGCTCCTTTGGAGTTCTTCGAGTCCGTGGTGTATTGGGTCTTCACTCGCCCTTCTAAGGGTGTCAAGATTTACTACTGAGAGATCCTAATGAGTGCATGGATTCATATGGTCCCTCTGGAGGAAGCTACTGGGACTGTGAGGGATGCCTACGAACTTGCGAAGACCCCCAGTGGAACTGTTGACAACGTGATGCGGGCTCACAGTCTGCGTCCTCATACCATGGTGGGACACCTCAAACTATACCGGAGTGTTCTGCACCATCCTGACAACAGTTTGCCCCTCTGGTTTCTGGAGGCTGTTGGCGTATACACCAGTTTGCTCAACGAATGTGTTTACAGCTACACCCACCACTTTGCCAACATGCAGCGTCTATTGGAAGATCCTCAGCGCTCCAAAGTAATTGAAGACGCACTGCGTGAACAAGTGCCAGAGAGAGCTTTCACTGGCAAAGAGTTGGCTTTGATCCGTTACACCGGCAAATTGACTCTCACCCCCGGCAAAATCAGTGAGCAAGATCTGTTGGATGTACGTGAAGTAGGAGCTTCTGACGGAGAAATTCTGGAAGTCAACCAAGTCTGTGCCTACTTTTGTTACTCCAACCGAACTCTCAATGGCCTGGGTGTGCAGCTTGGTGAAGATGCCATTGGCTTCTACAAGGAATAAGCGGAGAATCAAAGATTTCCAAAAAGAGAAAGATTGTCAGATAACCAGCACATCAAAATCTCTCCTTAGGAAACACGTCCCTTTCGACACATTTTTCTGCGGCAACGCTCCCCTGCATCCCCTCTGATTTTCCTTTCTAGTCATCTATGCTCAAAACATTCAATAAGATCGTCGGTTCAAGAAAGCTACTGGGGAATCAAGTGGTTTTTTTGGCTGTGCCCTCCTTTACCAATCAGCTTTCAGAGGCAGGAATGAATCCAGATGACTTGAAAAAACTTAAAGTTACCGGCGGTTGCGCCATGGGAGACCTACAGGATGCGGATCTGCGAGGAATAGATTTGCGTGGTGTGAATTTGTTGGCTGCCAATCTAAGCGGAGCCAACCTCAGTGGTGTAGATCTTCGAAATGCTAACCTCAGTGGCGCTAACTTGCGCAACGCCAATCTCAGTGGTGCGAACTTGTCAGAGGTGAATTTGCAGGTCGGTATCTTCCGCCATGAATACATGGTGGATGATGAACTCTGTGCCGATTGGATTTATCATGAAGCAAATCTACGGGGTGCTAACCTGAAGGGAGCGAATCTCTCCAGTGCTTTGCTCAATGAAGCCGACTTGGAAGGGGCTAATTTGCGGGACGCTAACCTGACAAATACAAATTTTAGTGAGGCAATTCTGAGTGAAGCCGATCTGGAAGGAGCCCTCCTAGTTGGAACTATCTTTGAGGATGCAGAAATGCCGGGGAAAGAAATCTTTTGAGTGGTTTGAGGTGAGATTTCGGTGCAATGCCATGACTTACTCTAGAGCCTCATTTGAGAAAAAAGTTTTGGGGGTAGGGAAAGCCTTGAGCATTCACCCATGTGATAACGATCCATCAACTCATTTTGGGATGCAGTAAAAGTCTCTGGCCAACTCCCGCTTTTCCCCTGGCGAATGTGATTCCTCTTCACCTGATCTGCCTTACCAATTGCAACCAACTTAGCATCTTCTTCAGCAGCAGTCTGCTTCATCGCTTGAAAGTTACTGGCTGTCAAAACTCCTTTTGTCAGCTTGGTAGTCGGTTCTAATCCGATGAACTTAGTGACTCGGCTAATGCTCTTTTCGGGTTCACTGAGCAATTCTTCGTAACTGATCCAAAGCAAGTCTACTGAGCCCAACTGATAGACTTGCCACCAGGACTGGTGCCACTCCCAGAACGAACCAGACTCCACTTTGCTAGGAATCCAAATTTTTCTCAGAAAATTATCCCAACTCCCGTTGTACTTGAAAATATGAGGCAGATCGATAGTGTGGTGGTAGTGACTGACAGATACATCTTTTGGGTTGCGTGTAACAACAATAACCCGCGCACCATTCATCCCATCACGCTCGGTTCCACCCGCCCAAGGAGCTAGTTGAGCAGGGGCGTGGGTTTTCAAGACTCGCCTGGATGGACACCAGCCAGGGTCGAGGTCAAATGAATTCTCAAGACCGTTCCAACCAGTCTGCTCAGGATGCCACGCTTCAAAAGCCGCTAATCCTTGGTTTGAAACCCATGCTTCCAGCCAAGGAGACATACCCATTGGTTGTCGCACCTTCGAGCCATCTCCATCAGCAAGCAAAGTGAGCACGATCTGTTGCAACCAAGTAGTTCCACATTTTGGAAACGTTGCGATGACAATGTCGCTGGACCGTAGGGTGTGCTTTTCTCTCAACTCATTTAGGGCCTCTGCCTTGATGAACGGAGGGTAAACAACCCCTTCATACATCATGGATTGATAATCCAGACTGAAATTTTCCTGATTTTCTGATCCCATCGTTTTTGCTCAATTGAGTGAGGTGGTTAGAACATAAATGCTGTAGATAGTTGATATCAGTCCAGACACCTTGGTTTCCAGTTTTTTAAACAAGCAACGGCCTGCTACATTTGCTTCATTTCTCTGCTGGATTTGGAGGTCATTTAGTGTTACTTAGCTTTTCAACCTTTCTGTAGACCCACAGCTATGCATTCCTATGCTCTTCCAAAGCGCCGTGTCCTGGACTTCTACGCTTCCCTCAGCAGGGCGAATCCAGCATCGGTGACCTCAATCTTGAAGTCCCAGCTCACTCCTGATTTTCAGTGGTATGGGGTTTATCCTTTCGATGAACAGCATGGGCCTGAAGCAGTAGCAGAAGCGTTCTGGATTCCCTTCCTCAATTCTTGGAAGAATGTCCAGCGTCGGCAGGATATCTTTCTGGCTGGAACCAGTGAGATTGACCAGACGGAGTGGGTAATCAGTATGGGACACCTGATGGGGTTGCTGGATCAGGACTGGCTGGGAATGCGGACCACGCGAAAGTTGGCTTTCCTGCGCTATGCAGACTTTTATTGTGTTCATGAGGGACAGTTGGTCAGAGGAGTCTTTTTCTGTGACTTGATCGGCGTAATGCACCAGCTGGGTATCTCCCCACTCCCTCTACAGACAGGAGTCTCTTTTTTGTATCCTGGACCACGCACTCACGACGGGTTGTTGTTTGAATATCAAGACAATCGAGAATCCAAGAAGACCTTGGATCTGGTTAATCGCATGCTTGCGGATCTCAAGGCACTAGATATTTCTGGAGATGATCTTCCTCCACCAGAGTACCTGGCTAGAACTTGGCACGAAGATATGATTTGGTACGGCCCAGCTGGAATTGGGGCGACCTATACAATTCCGCGCTACCAAGAGCAGCACCAATATCCGTTTCGTACTGGACTGCAAGACAAGCGCTTCAATGGCCATCTTTGTCGGCTGGCTGAAGGAAACTATGCGGGCTTTTTTGGCTGGCCGAATCTGACGAATACAGCGATTGGCGGATTCCTGGGGCTTCCAGCAAGTGACCGAGCTGCAGATATGCGAGTTGTGGATATATATCGCAGAGAAGGAGACAAGCTGGCTGAAAACTGGGTGCTGATTGATTTGCCCTGGTGGCTCAAGCAGCAAGGAGTTGATATCTTGAAAAGAACAGAACAGATTATTTGTGCCTAGGAAAATTTCCCAATTGAGCTTGATAGATTGCCAACTGATTTGAAGTTTCAGCTGGCTCTATTTGTTCGGCTACAGCAGATATCTCAAAATTTCTTTAGTAGCCAGGCTAGTCCGCAACCTTCCATCTTCACCATGTTTCGGTTTGACCTCAGTTTGTATTTATCCATATGAAAACTAAGCCCATCGTATCGTCTGACAAAGTCTCAGAGAAATTTTTTGAAAAGGGGTACTTGGATGCCATACCGATTCTTGCTCAGGATGAAGCGCGAGGAATTTGGGCAGAGGTGAGCAAATCTTTAGAACTAGATGGTCCCAAGCGCTTCAAAACACACCTGCTACTGCCCATCTTGGATGATGTGGTAAAAAATCCTGGCATCATTTGCGTGGTTTGTAGTGTTCTGGGAACTGAAGATGTTCTCGTTTGGTCCTCAGATTGGTGTATTAAGAACGCCCACTCATCGGGATTCTACAGTTGGCATCAAGACTCGACCTACGCTGGTATGACTATGCCTGAGAAAGCAGTCACAGTATGGCTGGCGTTAACGCCATCAACACCAGCATCAGGATGTTTACGTGTGGTTCCTGGATCACACAAATGGGGTCAATTTGCACATGAATTAAAGGCCTCAAATGATAATATGTTAAGTCGTGGGCAGCATATTGTTATTGATGAGAAGATCGCTGATTTTACCAATGAGGCGGTAGATTTAAGATTGCAACCCGGCGAGATGAGCCTACACAGCTTTAGATCTATTCATGCTAGTGGCCCGAACCAAACTGATTATCCAAGAATTGGTTTTGCCATCCGCTATTGTGCTGCTGATCTACAACGCGAGTCTCGCATTACTGAGAAAGAATCCGCGATACTGGTTTCCGGTATCGAACCAGAAAACTGCTCATTCATCATGGAATCCGCTCCAAATCAGTCAATGGGCGATCAAGAAGTATTGGAATGGGAGCGGGCAGTTGATCGTGAAAACAAGAATTATTTTCAAGACAACCCTGTACGCCAGACGTA
>PBZZ01000130.1 GCA_002730365.1 Deltaproteobacteria bacterium | reverse complement strand
TTGGACCGGAACCCACTAGGCTGACTCTTCTTTCTAATCACGAGATCGTCACTCCCCTTCAGGAAAGTCCTCCAGTTCGATTTTATGATGAGGCCTTCGCCCAGGAATTGTCTATACATCAGTACGGGTTGGAACTTCGTCTACGCATCCGTGTTGCTCTCAACCACCCATTGGGCTACGATAAGATCCAAGCAAATTTAGCTTACCAGATCTGCGATAATCGTATCTGTGCGCCGCTGCAGACACAAATATTGGCCACACCCATTATTGTTCAATCAGATAGTTAGCTGGATACCACACTGGCGAAAAATATTAGGCGCCTCCTGTAATTAGATTTAACCGCTTAAGGAGACTCGAAATGACCCATAGTAATAAGTTGGTTGATTACTGCGATATTTCATGTGAAACGGGAGGTTTTGCCGAAGAGAAAGACCAGGCCAGTAACGGATTATTCGGGGTTCCAAGGTTTAGAGATTCGCCGAAAACACATATCAAAGCAGAAAACCGAAAAATTGCTGATGCACAGTTTAATAACTCTAGGTACAGCTCAGAAGTCCCTAGTTTTAGCCCGGCTACTGAATGGGTTAGAGCGAAAAATACCGATGAAACTCTAGCGATTAAAAACAATGCAATTGTGAAAGATCCTTCTCTACAACCGGCAAAAATTTATTCTTCCATGCCACGGAACTTTTCTGAGATGAAAACCGGTGTCCTGCTGATTAACCTAGGCACTCCGGATGCCCCGGAATCCGGAGCGGTCCGCCGCTATCTTAAGCAGTTTCTGAGTGATGAAAGAGTTCTAGACATCAACCCAATTGGGCGCTGGTTGCTGCTGAACCTGATCATTCTGCCGTTTCGATCTCGACGCTCCGCCAAAGCCTATCGCAAGGTTTGGATGTCAGAAGGCTCGCCACTGCTGGTATATGGGCAGCAGTTGACCAAAGGAGTCCGACAACACCTCCAAGAATTGGGAACTCCGGTGGTATTGGGAATGCGCTATGGGAATCCCTCAGTTGGCTCTGCGATTGAGCTGTTGCGTGAAGAAGGGTGCGATCGGATTCTCGTACTACCGCTGTTTCCACAGTACGCTTCGAGTTCAACCGGTTCTGCGGTGGAGGAAGCCTACCGAGAAGCATCAAGGCATTGGAATACGCCTCATCTACAACTGCTGGAGCCCTTCTACGATGATGAGCGATTCATTGAGGCCTTTGCGGCTGTTGGTCGGCCTTATTTGGATCAGCAACCAGATCATGTACTTTTCAGCTTCCATGGTGTGCCAGAGCGGCACGTACAGAAAAGTGATGACACAGGTGAATACTGCCTCAAGCAGCCCAATTGTTGTGCAACGCTTTGCGATGCGAACCGGATGTGCTACGGCGCACATTGTCATCGCACTGCGACTCGCTTAGCAGAGAAGCTCGGTATTCCTCAGGAGAAATACAGTATCAGTTACCAGTCGAGGTTAGGACGTACTCCTTGGCTTAAACCCTATACAGATCAGGTGATCGAAGAAATGCCCAAGCGGGGAATCAAGAGGTTACTGATCTTCTGTCCAGCTTTTGTAGCCGATTGCTTGGAGACACTGGAAGAAATTGGAATGGAAGCAGTGGAGGACTTCAAGGATGCAGGTGGTGAGGACTTACAAATGGTACCTTCGCTCAATAGCAGTCCTCAGTGGGTAGAGGGAGTAGCGAGCCTGCTGCGCGAGAAGCTTTGAGCAGGCTATGTTGAGTCAGAATATTTTTACAGTTGCCTCTGGTACCCAAACTTCCCGACCATCGGAAGAAACCCCATTAATCCAACCAGAAGTGTATTCAACGATGCGTAGCCCCATCAAGGCAGGCAGCGTTCCCACCAATTCATGATCTGGCCCTGGTCCGCTGTAGGCCGTGGCCATCGTCTTCAAAACCCCACAGATTAAGAAGCCATTGTCAGTGACATACTGATTATGGACCCAAAAGCGATCTCCTTCGAAATCTTCAACCAAATGCCAGTCGGCGTTGGTGTCAACATGCCGGAGTGGGGTATAGCGTGATGTGGGCCAAGCCATTCCCTTATCACTAGGAGCCAAATAGAGCTGGGCTCGTTCAGAGAGGACACAGCGAGTTTGGGTAGGATACTCGTTGGCTAGAACCGTTACAAGAGCACTGAAACTCAGAAGACCAAGGAGGAGAAGTTTTTTCAACATCAGAGATTCCTCGAAATGAATGGTTCGCCTGTTGCAGCTTTGAGAAAAGTTAGGCAATGCGACTTAATCTTTTGGCATGTTGCCGAAAAAATTCAAGATATGTGCTTTTTTTCCTAAAGTTTGGCAATCGGGAACCGATAACAGTAGCAACAAGTTAATTGTGGGAGTTAACCCCGTCTCTCCGTGGAGACGATTTGAAATCTCCCTTCTTTTCTTCCCTTGCTTCCTCAGGAGTTCCTATGCTGATCAGCAACCTTGTTTTTGAAGATAGTCTGGAAATGCGAATTCAATCCGCAGATTTTGACAGCCGCGTAAACAGCGCTGTACAATCTTTCATGGAAGGTGTTGAGTCCATGCTGGCTCAAGAGCCGGAGTGTCAGCACCCAGCCTATCAGTTCGACCGAGAAATTAGCCCCTCTGAGTGGTTAGCCCTCGCCTGAACTTCAGTAGTTGGCAGCCTGTGGCAGGGTTTCGTCAGACCCTGCCGGGGAATTTGTTGAAGTCGTTTGATATGCATCTGGTAGCCAGATTTCAAACTGGACACCTCCAGCCTCTAGATTCTCTGCACGAATCTCTCCTCCGTGTGCTTCTACCATTTTCTTGCTGATCGCTAGTCCAAGACCAGTCCCCTTCTCTTTGCCCTCTGTTTGGAAAGAATGAAAAATTACGGGTAGAACTTGTGTCGGAATTGGTGCTCCATTGTCCCTGACTCGAATCAGCAGATTTCTACGTTCCTGATGCAGCATTACCGTGATGCTTCCTCCTTCTTGCTCTCTGAGTTTTTCCCAAGCATTCTTCACCAGATTGATTAGTACGCGACTAATCTTACGGCCATCAAATTCAAGCCTTGCATGGATATTCTTAGGATATTTGTATTGAATGTCCATGTCTTCAGCAAAACCTAGATAAACCTCCAACTGAGTAATGAAATCTTCAACTTGGTGCTGAGTTTTGTTGAGCTGCATTTTCCCACGAGCGAACTCAAGAATGTCCTCCGTGAGACCAGCAACATTTTTTGAGGCCAATTCAATCTTACGAATGTGTACTAACGCACGGGCCACTTCCATTGGTTCAAGTGCGGGCTTATCCAACTGCTGAAGAACCAGAGAGGAATAACTCATAATGGATCCGTTTGCGTTGCCAATATCGTGGCCAAATTCTGCAACGGCATATCCTAATTCAATTAGACGTTGTTCTTGCTGCTTGGCTTTTCGTAGGTCTTCAATTGTGTTTTCCAGTTGTTGCTTGGATTGCTCAAGAGCTTCAACATTTTCTGTTAATTCCACCTGAACGTTCTGAAACTTCATCCACAAATCTTGTAGAACTGCAACTCGGAGTTCCAACTCGTTGGGGCGTCGACTGGTGGTTGGAAACTCCATTTCTTGTGTTTCGTTTTCTCGTCGATAGCGCAGAAATTGTCGACATAGGAGGTCAATCTGACCCATTGTGTTGCTGGTTTTTAACCAGAGTACCAAAGCTATCGAGGCCACAGCAATCGCTCCACTCAGCAGCATTGCTGCCAACCAATCTGGTGGAGGGGGTGGAGGTACTTTTTGTCGGACAACTAACAGACCACGGACTTTATCTAGACCAACTGGCAGGGTTAACAGAATTTGTGAGTCATCAAGTGGCTGGAAGACTTGGTGGGGTGGTAGGTCGAGGAGGCTGACCTGCGACTGCTTGACCTGGCGATCCAAATAAAGCAGTTGAACAGCTCCCTGAACTTCTTGGTCCAGCAGATCTTGAATTGCAAGTTGCTTGGTCGGTTCGTCTTGTCCCAGCAACTGATTGATCTGCTGTACGAGTTTGTTCAGTGCAGTCAATTGAGAGACTGGTAGGCTCGGTTGTGCAGGTTCCCAAGTGAAAAAAGCCAACTGCAGAGACAAGGAAAGCGCAAAGATTACGGCTGCCAACAGTGAAAGCGGTAGTTTTCTCAGTCGGCGGCTTCCCAAACGTCTCTCAGGACGATGGCGTATTTGTTTGTGACGTTGAGATGGGGAGAGGAGCTTCCTGCCCTTTGATCGGAGAGATCGTGATAACATATGTGAAATTCAGATTCTGTTGCATCCATTCAACAAGAATAACCGAAAGTACTAGCCTAACTATGATCGCATTTCAAGTGCCAGATCATTGAAATTTTTTATTTCATCACAAATCATCGTATGCGTATGTAGTGATGAAAAAGGCTTGTGCTTTGGTCTCTTTCTACGCAATCTAGTATTTTTTCGTTACATGTAAAGAAAAGACCGCGGAGAAAATTACCGGGCTCACACCAAAAAAGGATAAAGCATGGCATTTACTGACTACAAAATTGCGAATTTGTCTTTGGCCGAATGGGGACGCAAAAAAATAACCATTTGGGAAAATGAAATGCCAGGATTAATGGCATTACGTAAAGAATATGGCGAATCCAAGCCTCTGGCTGGTGCAAAAATCACGGGTTCGTTGCACATGACGATGGAAACAGCGGTTTTGATTGAGACGCTGATTGCTCTTGGAGCAGAAGTTCGTTGGTCTTCCTGCAATATTTTCTCAACCCAAGACGAAGCAGCGGCAGCGATTGCCGCCCAAGGCATTCCAGTTTTTGCTTGGAAGGGAGAAACTGAAGAGGAATATTGGTGGTGTCTGGAGCAGACACTCAAGTGGCCGGGAGGTGATGGGCCCAATATGTTGTTAGACGATGGCGGTGATCTGACTGGTTATGTGCATGAAAAGGCTCCACATTTGTTAGATAAGATTCGAGGAGTTTCTGAAGAAACCACAACGGGTGTGCACAGCCTTTATAAGATGTCTCAGGCAGATAAACTTCGTATCCCTGCGATCAACGTCAATGATTCGGTGACCAAGAGTAAATTCGATAACCTGTACGGCTGCCGTGAATCACTGTTGGATGGAATCAAGCGAGCTACAGACGTCATGATAGCAGGCAAAGTGGCCATTGTTGCTGGCTACGGGGACGTAGGTAAAGGAAGTGCCCAGTCACTCAGGGCACAAGGTGCTCGTGTTATCGTCACGGAGATCGACCCAATTTGTGCTTTGCAGGCCGCGATGGAGGGCTTCGAAGTGACTACTATGGAGGATGCTGTTTCACGAGGAGATATCTTCGTTACAACCACCGGTTGCTGCGATATCATTCGTCGAGAACATCTAGATGCTATGAAAGACAATACAATTGTTTGCAACATCGGCCACTTTGACATCGAGATTGATGTGAAGTCGCTCAATCAGGACCCTCATATTAAGAAGATCAATGTGCAACCCCAAGTGGACCAGTACGAATGGCCAGATGGAAAGCGCATTATCCTTTTGGCTGAGGGACGCCTAGTGAACCTAGGTTGTGCGACAGGACATCCTTCTTTCGTGATGTCTGCAAGCTTTACCAATCAAGTGTTGGCTCAGATCGAACTCTGGCAGAACAACGAAAAATACGAAAATCAGGTCTACGTTCTGCCCAAGCAATTAGATGAGAAAGTAGCACGTTTGCACTTGAGTAAGCTTGGGGCCAAGCTCACTGACCTCACACCACAACAAGCGGAGTACATGAGCGTCTCAGCAGAAGGTCCATTCAAACCTTCCCACTATCGCTACTAAGTCTTCAGTCTCTCTGCTTGGTTACCCCGAATGATGGGTAGCCAAGCTCATTTCGACAGTACAATCCTTCCTTGAATTTTTCAGACCTAAGAAAAGTTCCCCGTCTTCTTTCTGTACTGATACAAACAAACTGCCTTGCATCAGGCCTCTTTTTTGACAAGACTTGAGAGCCATTCCATCCTCTTTGTCAATTCTGCAGCAGCAGTTCACCATGTTCACACACCTGCATCTACATACCCAGTACTCCCTGCTTGAAGGCGCTATCCGCGTCAAGCAACTTGCAAAGGTCTTAAAAGAGCGAGGTTTTAGCGCCTGTGCCATCACTGATCATGGCAATCTTTTCGGTGCTGTTGAGTTCTACCAGGCTCTTGAGAAGGAAAATTTGAAACCCTTGATTGGTATGGGTGCCTTCGTGAGTGAAGTTCCGCTTGCAGAACATCCAGATCCAAACACCAATTTGCGCTACTTTCACACGCAGTTGCTCTGTCAGAATCGACAAGGATACCAAAACCTAGCCTATCTAGCGAGTCTTGGTTTCACGGATGGAAAGCGGCGAGGCGTCCCTTTGATTGACCATATACTATTAGAGCGTTACCGAGAAGGACTGATTGTTCTGAGTGGCGGAGTGGAGGGAGAATTAGGCAGTCGTATCCTCAATGGACGCTTGGACGATGCTCGTCAACTAGCGCAGTGGTACGGAGATCTGTTCCCGGGTCGCTACTACCTGGAACTTCAGAATACGGGACTTGCTGAACAAGAGGAGGTGAATCAGGGATTGATGCAGCTCGCTGGAGATGTAGGCCTGCCTTTAGCAGGCACAAACAACTGTTTCTATGTGAATGCTGAAGAAGCTGAGGCCCAGCATATTCTCCGATTGATGGGCATGCAGCGCAAGGTAACAGACCGGGATGCCCCCCAGATGCTAACCGATCAATGCTATCTCAAGACCGAAGCAGAGATGCAGGAGACTTTCATGTCGAGTGGTCTGCCACTCGAAGCATTGGAGAATACCGCTACGATCGCTGCTAGTTGCGAACTCTCTTTGGATAACAGTAATTACTATTTACCACAGTTTGAGATTCCTCAGGGCTACACCCTGGATAATTGGCTGGAGCATGAATCCTATACAGGCTTGGAACAGCGATTAAAGATTCTACATGAGCTTTATCAACCTTCTGAGCTATTTGAGGAATTCCGTAAATCCTACGATGAGCGGCTTAGCTTTGAATTGAGAGTCATCAATCAGATGAAGTTTCCAGGCTATTTCCTGATTGTTGCGGAATTTATCAATTGGGCTAAGGACAATGGGGTATCTGTGGGGCCAGGTCGTGGTTCTGGAGCTGGATCACTGGTTGCCTACGCCTTGCGCATCACAGATGTTGATCCGCTACGCTATGGTTTGCTATTTGAGCGCTTTCTCAACCCAGATCGCATCAGCATGCCCGATTTCGATATCGACTTTGATGTTGAGGGTAGGGATAGCGTGATCGAACATGTGCGTGAGATGTACGGTTCGGAAAAAGTTTGCCAGATCTCTACCTTTGGTTCGCTCAAGGCCAAAGCTGTTGTTAGGGGTGTCGCAAGGGTAATGGATTTTCCATTTTCAGAAGCCGACAAGATTGCCAAGTTAGTCCCCAACGAACTCAATATCAGTCTGCAGGATGCCATTGACAAGGAACCTGAACTGGCCCGGATGGAGCGCGAAGGAACAGAAAATGAGCAGAAGTTGATTCGGTTAAGCAAATCCTTGGAAAATCTCAGCACACATCTTGGTACTCACGCTGCGGGGGTGATCATCATGGATCAGGATATCCGTGAGGTGATGCCCGTTTGTACAGGCAAAGACAACACTGTGCAGTCGATGTTTGCAATGAAATATGCTGAGGATCAGGGAGCGGTCAAATTTGACTTTCTTGGCTTACTCAACCTTTCGGTTATTGACAAAGCTCTAGAGTTGATCAATCGCAACCGTACTAAGGAAGAGCAACTGGATCTGAACAAGATTCCGATGGATGACGAACTTACCTTTGAACTGTTCTGTCGAGCAGACACAACTGGGGTTTTCCAGTTGGAATCTTCTGGAATGAAAAAACTACTGCTCGATATGCGTCCTTCCGTTTTTGAAGACATTGTTGCTATTTTAGCATTGTATCGTCCAGGCCCTCTAGGATCTGGGATGGTTGAAGACTTTGTTCAATGTAAACATGGGCGAAAGAAGGTGGTCTATCCTCACCCTTTGATGGCAGAAATTCTCAAGGAAACCTATGGTGTGATGGTTTACCAAGAGCAGATCATGCAGGGAGTACAAGTACTTGCCAAGTTTACTCTGGGACAATCTGATTTGTTGCGTCGAGCGATTGGCAAGAAGATTCCGGAGGTGTTGGCTGAGCAGCGCCAAAAGTTTGTTGAGGGCTGTTGTGCAAATCCAGAATTTGTTGAGGAGGTACCTCGTGGGATGAGCCCCGAGGAGAAAGCGAACGAAATTTTTGACCTGATCGATTACTTTTCGGGCTATGGTTTTAACAAGTCTCACACCGTAGCTTATGGTCTGATTTCTTATCAGACTGCCTACCTGAAGGCTCACTATCCTGTGCAGTTCATGGCGGCAGTACTTAACTCCAGCATTACTAACCCAGACAAGATCGTCAATTTTATCGGCGAATGCAAAGAAATGAGGATTCGGGTATTGCCTCCAGATGTTCGTGAAGGGCGTAAGCAGTTTACAGTCACCCGCCAAGGATATCGTGTACACAAGCGTACTCTACTTCACTTGGAGCAATTTCAGTCGATGAATAATGCAGAGCCTATGCGAAATGTACTGCGACACCTCCTCACTCCTGTACTCGAAAAAGAATTTGGAACAGAATCTGAGTTTCTACAGGCGCTACA
>PBZZ01000129.1 GCA_002730365.1 Deltaproteobacteria bacterium | reverse complement strand
TGCTCGCGATCAGGTTCTGCCGGTGCGGATCAGCTATCTCAATCCCGAAACTTGCCGAATCGAACAGATTGCCATCAATTTCGGCTTCTACTGCGAAGACTCATTGGCCGAAGCGCCAGTCTCTGCCAGCTTTGAATTTGCCAGAGAGAATGGTCAGTGCCATCAGGTATACCAACCCGTCAAGAAAGGTCTGCCTGATACCTATTTCTTCAATCTGTTGTATCGCAATCGTCATCGTAATCAGACGATCAGCATTTCGCCTCAGCACATCATTCGGGCGCTAGTTCTACGGTACGCACAGATGGATACGCCAGTGCGTCCACTGAAGAAAGTGTTTGATAATGTGATGGAGTTTCTGATTGATGAAGAGGTTGTTGAGCAGTTCCCTTACCTACCACATGACGGCCTAGAGGCAATGCGAGGTTGCCTTTGCAGCAAGGCCCATGTGTTCTCAGGCTTTTCCAGTCGGCTCAAGGCCAATCCGAATCTCGTAGTCCAGGAAGTGCGCAAGGTTTTCCCAGATTATTCCCTGCCCTTCACGATGCAGCAATCACTGGCCCAGTGAGCTTGCAAGAACAAAGCTGATCAATAGCCACGCCTCTATTCCAGTCCCTGGGAATTCCTACCTTCCCGGCGACTGGCTCTTCAACGACTTTCTCACCCCGTCTTCGGAGTTTTCATGTATACCGCCTCAATCTTCCTATTCCGGCGGGATCTGCGTCTATTTGATAATTCTGGGTTGTGTCTGGCCTTGCAGCGTTCCAGTACTGTCTGGCCAATTTTTTGTTTTGACCCTCAACAGGTGAGGGATCATCCTTACCGAAGCTTGCCTGCCCTACGTTTCATGTTGGAATCTCTTGCAGATCTGCAACTTCAATTGGTCGAAGCTGATGGACGACTCCTGTTATTGAGAGGACAGCCTCAGGAACTATTACCGGAGTTGCTTCAACAAAGCAGAGCCCAGGCTGTGTTTGTAAATCGAGATTTCACTCCATTTAGTCAGCAACGAGATACAGAATTGCAGAAAGTTGCTAAACAACAGGGTGCTGCTTGGCACAGCGTGGATGATTTGCTGATGCATCCACCTGAAAACACTCGGAAAGCTGATGGCAATCCCTACACGGTCTTTACTCCGTTTTATCGAAATGCCGCTCGCTTGACTGTACCACTGCCAGAACCGCTCCCAAAGGCACAGTGGGGGACTTCTGTTTTGCCGCTTGAGTCTGACAGGGGGCAGGACTTGATGTCTTTTCAGATGGAAGCTCGTCACCCGGAAACTCCAACAGGTGGTCGCAGTGCAGCACTGGCAATTCTGGCAAAGGCTTCTCGATTTACAAACTACGGTGAAAAACGAGATTTCCCTTCGATAGCGCAGGGTACAACTCGACTTTCTGCTCATCACAAGTTCGGCACGGTTTCGGTACGGGAAGTCTTTCATCACCTACTGCCAACACTGGGGAGTTCAGATCATCCTCTGTTGCGCCAACTCTACTGGCGGGACTTCTTCACTCAGATTGCTTTTCATTTTCCAAAAGTATTCGGAAACGCTTTTCAATCCAGCTATAACGATCTGCCTTGGTCTACTAACGAGCAACGTTTTGCAGCTTGGTGTGAGGGTCAGACGGGTTTCCCCATTGTCGATGCAGGTATGCGTGAACTAAACAACACGGGCTATATGCACAATCGGGCTCGAATGATCGTAGCGTCTTTTCTGACCAAGGACCTGCACATCGATTGGCGTTGGGGGGAACGTTACTTTGCTCAGCGCCTGGTAGATTACGACCCATGTGTCAACAACGGTAGCTGGCAGTGGGCTGCCTCTACTGGATGCGATGCTCAACCCTACTTCCGGATCTTCAATCCCTGGCTGCAGCAGAAGAGGTTTGATGTCCAGTGTGAATACATTCATCGCTGGATTCCTGAGCTGCGAGGAATTTCTCCAATCCGACTCCATCGTTGGGATAAAGAAGCCGATACCTTGGGAATCCAAGATTATCCTGCTCCGATGGTGGAACATAGCCAGGTCAGCCAGCAGGCCAAGGAACTTTTCGCGAAACATGCCCGGAGATAGCGTTGCCTGGAGCGACAATTCCAAACGCTACTCGAATCGGCTATTCCGTTGCAGAGACCGGCATCAATGCCGTTGAGACGCTACTACGCCTCTACTTGCTGATCTTCTATACAGATGCAGTTGGGCTAGCTCCAGGTTGGGCTGGATTGGCGGTTGCGCTGGGCCTTTGTTGGGATGCGGTGACCGATCCTCTAATGGGCTACCTCTCTGACCGCTGGTATAGTCGTTTGGGAGGCAGGCGTCCTTTTCTGCTGCTGGGAGGCTTGCTTCTCGCCATCAGTGTCTATCTTCTTTTTTCCCCACCATCGCTAGAAGCTACGACAGCAAAGTTCGCATATCTGCTGGCGGGATTTCTCTTTCTCAACACTGCGATGACGATTCTGTCGGTGCCCCACATGGCAATGGCTGCAGAGATGACCGTTGAGCCGAATGAACGCTCCGCTCTGTTTGCAATTCGTTTTGCTTGTGGAAACATTGGGGCAATCCTTGGTGCCGGATTACCAGGATTTTTTGCAAGTGGTGAGAGTTTACAGCCAATTGACCAAAAACTTGCCATGAATGAAATGAGCATTTGGCTCGCTGTAATTGTTTGTTGTACTGCAGGTTGTGCCTGGGCTGCTACAGCCAGGCAGCCGATGCATCGTGTAGCCACTCACGTTGAATTGAAGCAGAGTCTGATTCAGGTATGGCGCAACCCAACTTTCCGACCTTTACTGTTAGCCTATATCGTAGCTACCTTTGGGGTGGCCATCAACGGAGCCTTGGCACTTTACTATTACCGCTATCGGCTGTTGTTGGAAGAGCAGGAAGTTCAGCTCATTCTAGTAGTCTTTATGGTAGTACTAACCCTCTCTTTGGTAGTTTGGGTACTACTTTCCAGAAAGCTTGGAAAACTGAGACCCCTCCTACTAGGAGTCTCACTACTGGGCTTTTTCAGCTGCGTGACCTATCCTTTCTTTCCACCAGGTAACCTCTGGATACCATTGTTGGTGGGAGGTATACTATTGGGTAGCTGTGTAGGATCGGTGGTGTTGCTAGATTCCTTGCTGACAGATGTGATTGACTATGACCAAGTCCGTAATGGTGTACAACGATCAGGAGTCTACTTTGGAGTGTGGCGACTAGGTGCCAAAACTGCACGTGCCCTCGCTGTTGCAGGTGCTGGTTTGTTGCTGGAAGTCATTGGGTTTGTGCCCAACACCGTGCAATCGGCAGAAGTTTCAGAAGCACTGGCTTGGCTATTTGGTCCAGGAGTTGGGGTGTTTCTCGTACTGGCAGCCTTGCCGTTGTGGCCATATCGTTTTGATGATGCCAAACAACGTCAGGTTCGGCGCATTTTGCAACGCAAAGAGCTACTTGCGGCACAAGCATCGTAGGTGTAGATTGTTCCAAATTGATCAAATTCTGCTGACTCGCCACCATCTCTGGTTTCAAAAAATCAGTTCCCTTCTCAACGCATTGAGCAAACTCACATGTCTTGGAAACGTTGGTTTCTAACTGGATGTTTTGGACTTCTTGCAGGGTTTACAAACGCACAGGCGGATCGCCCTAGCGCCCTGTTGACGTTGCATAGCAATCACTCCGTCCCTAGTTTGCAGGAACAGACTTGGTTATTGGAACTACAACGCCTGCTACAGAGTCGCTATTATCTCTGGATCGCAGCAGAGACTCCTGTTTTGACAAGTGCTCCGATGAAGGCAGAAGCTAGCTTTGGTTTCCGCATGCAGCCACAGGCTGGGGAGACACGGTTAGAGATATCACGTAATTCTGCTGATGCGTTAGTCCAGTATGTCGTATTTTGTCCGGAGCCTTGCGCTGGCGCTGTCCGAACAGAGGCTCTGAGAGCTCTACTCGCTTTTGTGGAGCCAAATGCGAGGGAACTGTGGGCTGCAGCGCTGCCACCTATCCCCGAATGGAAAGGAATTGCTCCACAGCGAAACAACGTAACTTCTGCAGTTACTCGTTCCAATCCTGAGAGAAAGCCAGCGATTCAACGCCAGAAGACTTCTGCACAAAAGAAGTCCACTAAGGCAGCAAGTCCTAAAGATCAATCAGGAACGTTGGAGGAAAAACTAGTAGCTCACGCGGATGACCATCCGTTAGCCAATTCAGCAAAAACAAAAACTGTAATTACTCCTGTCAAAGCTAAGCCACCTACCAGGAAAAAGACTACTCCTAAGGCTGCCAAGAAGGAGGAGCAGCTCCCTAAAATTACCGCGAAAGTGCAGCCATCCAGACCACTTTTTGTTAGGAATGATAGCGCTAAAAACTCAACAACCAAAAGCGTTGGGTCTAGTGGTAATCAAAACCAATTGGAGCAGTTTCGCCGCAAGATCGCTGAGCGAAGCTACAACCGACAGATTTGGCAGGCCATGCGTAATCAGTTGATGTTCTTCCGGCAGGAAAACAGCGACTTACCCAAACCGCTGCCACTACGGGTTCGCCTGCAGATCAATGTGGAAGGCAAAGTGATTGGTCAGGAGATTCTGGAAACTAGCCAAGTTCCAGAATTTGACGCATTGGTGTTGAAGGCCGCACCTCTGCTCGAACTTTCACCACCGGATGAGACGCTGGTGCGGGAGCCTCCCTACGTGGTTGTAGTTCGGGTAGCTCCCTGAACTGATCAGTCAGTCTCGCTGAAGATACGGGGCAGCCCGTTGAAGAAGATCAGCGGTGGTGTGACTCGTCCTAGTGGTGGTTCAGGCTTTATAGACCTAGGAAGATGTCGCTTGTGCGTTGCGGTGTTGGGTTCCAGCAACAGACCACGTTCATTAGTAAATTGCTGAATGATGCTCTGTATCTGGCGTCCAGCGATTTTCTCGCTACGATCAATGGGGATCTTGTGTGCCCAGACAGCCGCTGTTGAAAACAACATGGCAAAAGCAAGGGGCAGGAGAAACTTCTGCTTCATGACGTACTTTCCCGGTGATCAACCGGAATTTAGAAAGTCAGGGCAGCAGATTCCATTCTGCTCGTCCATGACGAAGGATGCGGTCATCCTGACACGACGAGTGCTATAAATTCAGCAAAGGGTATGCCTCATAATTTTTAGAGGATCACCCCGTAGTTGGGTAGTTGCTCGGTGATGCGCGCCTGCATCTTGCGTTGATTTGGGTTGGCCTCTAGCGTCACGGCCAGGTCGACGGCCTCCTTTGCGTCTTTCAGGATCTGTCCGACCTGAGGAGGTTCCAAGCCAAGAGACTTGCGATGGAGATGCGAGAGGTAGGCGGCCTGTGCAAATTCTGAGAAAATAGGGAATTCCTTCATATCAGGAGTGGTTTTGGAAGCTCGCTTGTAGGCTTTGTAATAGGCATCGAGCATTTTCTTGTAGGCCGGTAGCATGTGGGCTCGGACATGGGGATGCTTCAACTCCACTCGGAGCAATAGAGTACGGAAAGCCTCTGTGCGCACCCGTGCCTCTAGTAGATAGTGCTGGGGAATCGCAGACTCAATAGTCTGTAGACGTTTGGCAATATTGAGTGCGAGGCTGTGTAATGGTGGAATAAAGCGCATCACGTCTGCAACCGCAGTGACTTTGCGAATCACAACTGTTTCTTTTTCAGCCCCTGCACCACTACCACCTTCGCCTATGAACCCACTGTGAATGTTTTGGGACGGACTGAGTTTGTTAAGCTCTGAGAGGTCGACTGGGATTGTAATGGAAGTCAGCATCTGAGCCATTAGTTCCTTGTTACGCTCCAGTGTATGGAGCGCAAAGTTCAATTCATGCAGAGACATCGCGTCTTCAGGCTCCATTTCCTCTAGCCCCTTGTTCAGATCGTCCATGCTAATCTTGCTCACGTTAATGTTTTGAAGAGCAGAGGATCGAACACTCAGTAGGCTTTTCTTCATGGTGTCGGCAATATGCCGCAAATAGTTGATATACACCTGCCCAACAGTTTGCATGTTACGAGGGTTAGCTCCCCCAATGTAAATCGATAGACATGCTTGGAAAAGCATCTCTCGATAGACAGGTGTTTCGTAGAGACGTTTCTGATCTAATAAGTGCTTTACTAAATTACTGCGCACTTGACAAAGTGCAGGATCTTCACTGAGTTGTGCAGATAGTTCTTGGGTGGTCTTGGTATCGCATGCATCCACCAGAGACTGGCACATCAGCCGTGGGTTGTGGGGTGTATCTTTCTTTCCGAACAAAGAGGCCCACATCTTTTCAAAGAAGGAAGCACCGTGGTGCTTGCGTACTACGTCAAGAATAACGTACATGTCATGCTGCATTCGACTGAAGGGAAAATTCCGTAGATCAAGCGAGAAGTCTTGATTGGATTGGCCGAGGGAAGATTCATATTCCATTGGGAAACCGCTACCAAAAAATGGGAATTAGCCGGAAGACCAAACGCGAGAATCAAATCAACGGGCGTTGGAGCCGGTCGAGTGCGACATTTCAGAAATTCAAATAAATAGCAGAAGAAACAAACCGTAAAACGTCTCCGATTGAAACGGAAACTTCAATTTTTTTCCTGACAGCCGTCTAGTTTCACCTGCTCTCGATTTTTTGCAAAGGATTTTTGCATGAAGCAAGCTCTGCTGAACTCTGCAGAACACTACCCCTTTCTGGAGCCGTTTCGCCTACAGCATCGGGACTTCGCGGAAACAGATTACTTTCCTCGATTACAGCAGCAATTAACGGAATTGCCGATAGATCCTGAAGGGAGTTCTCTGCTGGTGCACTTGGTCCAGCGTGAAAAAGGGTGCGGAATCGTCATTCAAGATTTCTTCCAGTTGGAGAATGAACGAATTGTTCAACTCAATCTCCAGACAGAAAATTCCTTTGAAATTCTGGCGCGCAACACACTGTTGATGGACAGCATCATCCAGGCAGCCTTTGATTTTGCGCTGAATGATCTGCCCTTGTTGCGTCGACTTCATGTCGTGCAAATGGAGACAGAGCTTCACTACAAGCAGCGTATTCTGCCTGAAAAGCAGGAGAAATTGGGACGTGTGGAGCAAGAGTTGGAAAATATTCCTAGCCAAGGAGGAGAACGAGAAGAGCGTGAGATGCGTTGCTATTACCAGAAAATTTGTGGCGACCTGCAAAATGACATCGAAGAGCACGCTGAGCGTGTTGGCCAGCTGGAAGAACTACTGGAGACTGCAAAGGATTGTCCGGTTGATCGTGAGTTTGTGGAAGCTCATCTGGTCATTCTTGCGCGTGGTGGCTACGGGCGTGGTGAGTTGAGCCTGGCTTCAGATCGAGATCTGGGTTATTGCCTGGATACGGAACATTTGGCTCCAGGACAGGCCGAGGTAGTCCGCCAGCTGGTAATCCGCATCGAGACACTGCTCAATGCGGCGCAGGTGACGACAGCTCACCAATACTTCGAGATTGACGAGGATCTGACACGCTTCCAGCAGGGCAGCATGCTGCAAACCATTCCCTCTATTCTGGAGAGTCGCGTACTGGTAGGCAGCCAACGTCTAGCGGAACGACTGAAGCAACACTTCTTTGAGATTCTGCCCTACGAACCCTATGTTCTAGAGAAAATCAACACCTACCTGCAGACGGAACGCCCACAGCTTAACCAGGCAGACCTCAAATATGATCTAGGTGGCCTACGCAGTCTCCAGATCCCTCTGTGGATTGCAGCAGCAACTTTTGGTGTCTTCCCGTCATACACAGCAGAGATGATTGCGCTGTTGATCAAGCAGCGCCTACTCTCCCCAAGGCAAGCATTCAAGCTGTGTCAGGCGCTGGAGTTCACCTACGATCTGCGGAACTTCACTGGAGCAGCCCGAGATTACTACTTTGATGAGGAAGCACGTCACAGTGGTTGCCGAGGAGAAGACCTGCTGCCAAACGTGATCAACGACAACATGGAGCGTCTGTATCTGCTCAAGAAGCCACGGTTTCAGGACGTTGATGATTTTGATCGCTATCGTTTGCAGATGCAGGATACAATTCAGCAACTCTCCAGGGCACTGCTGCGGAATATTTTGGAACGGCACGTTGTGCGAACCTTCCAGACTTTCCAAGTCACGGTATATCTGCGCCAACGTCGCATCATTGAGATCAATGCACTTGAAGGGATGCCGCAAGTACCCCTAAGTCTAATTTTCAGTGACCCGCTCAAGCTGCTGGATCTGTTCATCTACATTGGCAAGGTGGGCTATGATCTCTCATTTGAGTTGAAGGACGAGATGGCCGATCTGCTTCAATCGCTTACGGTTGGAGTGGTCCAGAGCCGAACTCCTGAACTTTCGGAGAAGTTTAGCGAACTGATGATGACGCCCTATGTCGATCAGGCGTTGCGCATTATGCTGGAAATCGCCGACCCGATTGGACTCAACGATCCTGCGTTCTTTGGTGGAACAACAGCTCAGAGGTATCTACCCGATACCCTGCTTGGTCGGTTCATCCCTGAGTGCAACCAGATGCACTTCCTGCTGCGGAATTTGTCCTATCACCAGTATCCGGTCAGCATTCACTCACTCAACGCTGTGCAGGCTGCTGAAGAAGAACTACAGATTCTACAAAAGCAGTATCCTGAGTTGTACCATTACCTCCAACCCAAGCATGTCCTTGCACTCAAGTGGGCTGTACTATTTCATGACGTGGGAAAGATCGATCCAAGAACACGGCACCAGATCTCAGGTACCTCGATCGCTGTCCGAGCTCTTGAGAGATTGGGTTACACGGATCCAGAACTCTTTGGTAGTGTCTCCTTGATGATTGCTCACCACATGACCGTGGTCCAACTCAGCAAGACTTCAGCTTACTTTGACCAGGCTATCCAACAGTTCTTTGAAATTGCCAACCGGGATTTGGTCAATGTAATCCTGCTGTTCTTGGTGAATATTTCGGATTATCGCTCTGTCAGTGATGTTACAGCGAAAGATACCCGTACGCTGCGAACTTTTTTTGAGGAGACCTACCGAGTTTACGCGGAGATGCGTTCCAGTGGTCAACTGAATGATGCAATGGATGCCATCAACGGTTATCTGGATCGGAAGAAGCAAGATCTGGAGTTTGATACACGCATCAACCTACTGATTCAGCAGGGTCTACAGAATTCGATTGAAGATGCGCTCTATACACCAGTAGCCCAAATTCGGCCCCAGGAGTACGAGCGGCTGCAGAAAGGCCATGAGGAACTGGAGCAGCATTGGCGTTTGCTCAAGATGGGCTCACTAGATGAGAAGGGATTGAGCCAGACCACTGAAAAGCTGATCCGGACCATCCGCCAGTACCTCAGTTCGGACACAATCAACGCCCTGATCAACCCTTATCGGCGTCAGTTGGAGTGGTTCTTCGCAGCCTTCCCCAACCGCTTTCTCCTGAGCTCCAGTTCAGCAATCCTCGCCCAACAGATGATGCGCTTCGAAAATTGGGCTTCAGAGGCGACGGTGAGCGTGTTGACCAATCCAAGGGGACGTCCTGTAGGGCTGCTGGTTTTCGTTCGAGAAGCACCCCAGATTCATAGTCGGATTGCATATGCGCTTAGTCGTCGGCAGATCAATATCGAAGGTGCCAAGATGAACCGGATTGCCTTTGCTGATGGTCGTAGTGCCTATTGTTATTATCTCCAGATCACGGTTCGCTCTTCGGCAATGATCTTTCCAAGGGAGTTGGAGCATTCGATTCTCTACGATTCCCCACCCCAGTTGGATTTGGATCAACAACATTTCTTGCACAACCCACGATTGCAGCTGGAGTTTCTGGAGGACGATGAAAAAGGCTATGTCGTGCAGGAGGTTGATGGACATTTTGTGCGGATGGCCCAGTCCTATCTGCGGGTCAAACTGACCTTGGAAGATGCGCCGTTGATTTTCTATAAGATAGCCAACAGTTTTGATCGCTTCGAGGTGCCGGTACAGCAATCATTGATCACCACAACTGGTTTTCAGGTCAATGACTACTTCTACATCTTGCACCAGGACTTGGAGCGACTGAAGTCTTCAGGCTTTGAGGAAGTGGTCAAGCGGAGCTTGAGTGATCCGCCAAGCCACAACTGAAGGTGCGAAGGCGGGTGGGGGCGCTTGTAAGTGAGTAATGGGCAGTTGCTTAGAAGAGGCCGCTGATGCTGAAGTCGAAGCGGTCAGGGCTTTCTCCACGTCGTTGATCGAGCTTAACGCCATACTCAAAACGCAATACTCCCAGTGGGGTGATTAGCCGTACACCTCCTCCGGCACTGCGACGCAGATCGAAGAAATCTGGTTCCGTCTCACCCAGCAGCGCATATTGCTCTGGCTCAGCATTGATGTTGCCTGCATCAAAAAAGACCACGCCGCGAATAAAGCTCCGTTCGTCACGACTGAGTGGAAAGAGCAACTCCAGATTGAACAATCGCTCGCTGATCCCACCACTTTTCAGTTTCCCCAACTCATCAAAACTGAGCCCTGCGGTGCGCTTATCGCTCAACCGCGTCTGCGTTAGACCAAACTCATCGATGTAGCTGGTCAGCTGCTGGTTGATGATTCTCTCCGTACCACCATAAGGCCCTGCTATAGCGTAGTAGTTGTGGCCACGCACACTGTTTAGGCCCCCCAAGCGGTAGCGATCCTCTGGAGGGATCACGGAGCTGCCCATCTGCTGTAACCAACCAAGCCGTCCCTTGACCATGGCAATCAGGGTTTGTGCCTCATTAAGCGCCCAGAATTGCTGGTAGTTGGTAATGAATTCACGCAACTGGACGTTACCCCCGAAAGGTGTGCCGGTCTGTACAAGCGTTAGGCTGGTCTTGATGCCTTCTGTCGGAAAAATTGGGTGATTGACCGTATTATAGGTCAGTGTTGGCGCAATAGAGCGTTTGAAGACATTGTAGCCTTCATTGTCGTAGAGCCGATCTACTGCATTCCAACTTACAGAGAGCCGCAGGTCACGCCAATAGACGGGCATCCCTACGCTGGTACCATAGGTGTTTTCACGCAGACTGCCCCTCTCCAGGCCGGTACTGTCTGCGAGACGCCGATGTGAGAACTGAATTGAATTGGAAAGTCGCGTACTAAAAATCCTAGGATCAATAAAAGTAACGCTGTACTCGTTGGTGACATCCTGTTCACTGAATTGCGCACTCAATCGCAGCGTCTGTCCGTTACCAAATAGATTGCCTTTGGTAAGAGAAAGCCCACCACTGAATCCGGTCACATCGCTGTAGCCAATCTGGGCCTGAAAGGTTCCAGTTTGAGTTTCCTTGAGTCGCGCCATCAGGTCCAGAACGTTATCTTCTTCAGGCCGTCTTCGTCGTTCAAGCTGCAAGCCTGGTTCGAAGAAGCCCAGTCTCCCGAGATTTTCCTGGCTCAGTCGGAGCCGCTTGCCATCAAAGAGTTGTGACTCGTTAACCTCGAACTCACGGCGGATTACGTGGTCGCGTGTCTCGGTATTTCCTGCAACAGAGATGCGACCGATGTAAGCCTTCTCACCTTGCAGGATGCGGTAATTCACGTCCACAGTCTTGTTGTCTTTGTTGATCCGAGTCTGCGGAATCACTCGTACAAAGGCATAGCCACGCTCCTGGTACAACTCATCCAGTACGGCTCGATCTCGGTTCTGCAAGAAGGGATTGTAGACTCCACCAGTTTTGAGCTCCAGTTGCTCCAGCAGTTCTGCCTCTGGTTCCAGTAAGTCACCGCTGACATTGACCGATCCTGTGAAGTACTGGTCTCCTTCAGTAAGGTTCAGGGATAGTTCGACACGGCTGTATTCTGGGTTGTGATAGAGCGTCACATCGGGTTTGTCGATGAAGACCTTGATGTACCCTTGCTGTAGGTACTTCTGAGTCAACAAGACCAGATCCTGATTAACCCGCTCCTCCTGAAAAATACCGGAGCTGTTGATCCAGTTGAAACAGTCCACCTCTGCGCTAAGCATAAGACGTTTGAGGTCAACCTCCGCAAATACTTTGGTCCCGCTGATGTCTACATCCGTGAGGAATACCTTTGGTTGTTCCTGGGCCACATAGCTCAGTCGATATTCCTGCTCTGATTCCTTCTCCAAACGGGGCAGCACACGGGCGGTGATGTAGCCATCTTCTCGATACTTGTCGAGAATCATTGTCTGATCCTGTCCGGCTTTGAAAGGATCGTAGATGTCGTTGGCCCTGAGCAGGAGCTTCTCTCGAATTTCGTCCAGGTCCAGTAGGCTGATCCCTTCCAGTCGAACCGAGAGCAGACGAGGACGCTCTTCGACAACATAACGCAGTCGGTAGCCGTCATCGAGTGGCTCGACTTCAGCGTGTACGTCACGGAAGAGTCCGGTCTCAAAGATCTGGCGGATATCTTGACGAATACGTTGGCGATCAAGCGGAAAGTTGACCTGACTCTCGAGGGAGAAGAGCAGTTGGGCTTCTTCGAGTTCTGAGGTCCCCTGGATCTCGATTTCCAGGATTCGGGCTTCCTGCCCGAGGATCATGCTGGGGAAACCCAGCAGCAACAGGGCTAGCGACAGCCAAAGGCTGCGGCGAAAACGGCCAGAAGCACAAACGGTGGGCATTAGAATGTGAGTATTGACAAGCGGTTCAAGGACTGGAATCCAATTGCAAACAACCATCCTGCAGACGATAGCGCTGTTGCAGTGTAGTGGCCAGTTGCGGATTGTGGGTGATCATCAGCATGGTGGTTTGCCCATCGGCGCAGCAGCGCAATAAGGTATCCAATACCTGCGACTCATTTTCCTGATCCAGGTTACCAGTAGGCTCGTCAGCCAGCAGGAGACGCGGGCGATTGGTGAGGGCCCGAGCGATGGCAACCCGTTGCTGTTCGCCGCCGGAGAGTTGTGAAGACTTATGCAACAAGCGCTCCCCCAGTCCGACCTGCTCCAGCAGTTCACTCGCACGCTTGCGACTCTGACTGTGGCTCTGTCCCTGAACCAATGCGGGCATCATCACGTTCTCCAGCGCACTGAAATCCTGCAGGAGTTGATGAAACTGAAAAATGAAGCCCAACTGAGTGTTACGGTAGCGAGCCTGAGCATCCCGGGAAAGCAGACTCAAGTCCTTGTCATCCAGCAAAACCCTTCCCTGGTCGGGTTGGTCAAGTAAGCCAATCAAGTGCAGCAAGGTACTCTTGCCCGTTCCAGAAGCACCAACGATGGCAGCTGTCTGGCCAGGTTGCTCCAATCGCAATTCCACTCCCCGTAAAATGTGCAGGTTACGGCCTTCACCGTCAAGATAGCTCTTGTGCAGGTTTTCGAGTTGAAGATGCATGGCTGGAAACTTAGCGGAATTGAACCTCGCTCACCCGTGTCCGGACTTCTCCAGACCAGTCAGGGGGAGCTTGGGGTTCAAGGTCAAAGCCAAATTCACGCGACTGCTTAGGTTCCAAGGTGCCGGGATTTTGAAAGGATAAGTGGTAGACCGGGAAGAAACGAGCGCTCTTGATCACTTCGTCCTCTTTGCTGAGATAGTCAATGGTGATCTCCAGCATCTTGATCACTTGCTCACTGTTATTGAGCACAGTCCCAAAGACACCAGTGCTCACGCGCCGTTCGTCTTGGCCAAAAGCCACACGCACATCCAGCAATTCAATTTGCTTCTGGGCCTCAAGTCGTCTCTGGTTCTGATAGAACTGAAATCCAAACAGGACCGCAAGGACCAAGCTGGCGATCAGCAGGACTCGAGTCCCGGGACTGCGCATCCAGTCCGGCATGGTCTACTCCTGCAGGCGGAAGGAACAAGGACAGGTTTGGTAAGAACAGTTTCCGATATTTTGGGAAAAGCGTTTGCTACCGCGGGTTCGCATCAGAAAAACCGGACGCGAACCCCCGTTTTTCAACTGACGTCGCGGAGGGTAAGACCGTTGTCCTTGAGGAAGGCTGTCAAACCTTTCTTGTCGATGGTACGGATCGCACGGGTCGAAACTTTTAGCTTAACCTCACGACCGAGTTCTGGAACAAAGAAGCGTCGGGTCTGCAAGTTGGGCAGCTGGCGGTGCTTGGTCTTGTTGTTGGCATGCGAAACGCGGTTGCCAGTCAGTGGTCGCTTGCCGGTGATGTCACAGCGACGAGCCATGGGGGTTCTCCTAATCAGCACTGTCTCGCGACAGGGTCGGTTACTTGGTTTCCTTGAAAAGCACATGCTTGCGGACAATCGGATCGTACTTGCGCAACTCCAAGCGTCCTGGGGTCGTGACCCGATTCTTAGAGGTGTAGTACATGTAGCCGCTCTCCGGACTCTTCATCTTCACAAACACGCGATTGGCGTTCTTTGCCATGGTGTTCTCCAAGAAAAATGAAAATCAAAAATGATCAGCATTTACTAAAAAAATGTCAAGAACTTCCTACAGATATCAGCCTTCCGTCGAGGACTGTAGACTACCCAGCTGTTCGTAGGCTTCTCGCAAGATGCGCTCTGTGTTTTCCCAATCCAGACACTTGTCCGTGATGGAAACACCGTACTGCATCTCGTCACTGATCGGCTGATTCCCCAGGTGCAGATGGCTTTCAATCATGGTCCCAACGATCGACTGGTTGCCATCAACAACCTGTCGCACGATGTCACGCAGGACAATCTCCTGCTTCTCTGGTCGCTTGTTGGAGTTTCCATGGCTGCAGTCTACCATGATGGTTGGTTTCACTCCTTCTTTGCGTAACTGGTCTTCTGTATCCTCAATCGACAAGGCATCAAAGTTGGGACCATGCTTTCCACCACGCAGGACAATGTGGCAGTACGGATTACCCTTGGTGTTGACAACAGAGGCTCGACCTTCATGGTTGATACCCAGGAAATGATGGGGATGTGCTGCTGACTGGATCGCATTTACAGCGATATCCAAGCTGCCATCCGTTCCATTCTTGAAGCCAACAGGCATAGAGAGTCCGCTGGTCATTTCCCGATGAGTTTGTGACTCCGTGGTACGGGCCCCAATCGCACTCCAGGCGAGCAGATCAGCAATGTACTGAGGCGTAATCGGATCCAGCGTTTCTGTAGCAGCTGGAAGCCTGAGTTCGTTGATGTCGAGTAGAATCTTTCGCGCCATACGTAGCCCCTTTTCCACTTGGTGGGTCCCATTGAGATCAGGATCATTGATCAGGCCCTTCCAGCCAACGGTGGTTCGAGGCTTTTCAAAGTACACTCGCATGATCAGGTAGATTCGATCTTTGAGTTCTTCGTGCAAGGCCTTGAGACGCTGGGCATATTCCATTGCGGCTTCCGTATCGTGGATCGAGCAGGGCCCAACCACGGCGAAAAGCCGACGATCTTTCTGATCTAGGATGTTGCGAACAGTTTGACGCGCCTGCACTACCGTCTGGCAGGCCTGCTCACTGAGCGGGAGTTCTTCTTTGATCTCATCGGGAGGTGTCAACGGGGTGATTTGATTAACATTTAAATTATTTGTGGTTTGCATGGGTTCTCCTGAAGAAACGAGAGCAGTCAAATTAGAGTCAGCAGGCCAAAAAGACATGGTTCATTACCCGACAAAGCTGGTTTTGGTCATCTTGACAGGATCGAGGGCCTGATCCAATTCAGCCTCGGTTAGCTTGTCACCCGCCAGTTCTAGGGCAACTTCCTTAAGAGATCGATTTTCAGCAAAAGCGGTCTTGGCGATCTTGGCTGCCATGTCATAGCCAATCAGAGGATTGAGCACTGTGACCAGAATCGGATTCTTGCCAACCGAAGCAGCGATGTGAGCTTCCCGAATAACAATTCTAGATACAGAGCGATCCGCCAGGTTCCGTGAAGCATTTGCCAGCAAGCGGATCGATTCCAGCAGGCTGTGGGCAACCATCGGTAGCATGACGTTCAATTCGAAATTACCAGAGAGTCCGCCAATATTGATCGAGGCATCATAGCCTATGACCTGGGCGCAAACCATCGCAGTGGATTCTTCGATGACTGGATTGACCTTGCCTGGCATGATGGAAGAGCCTGGCTGAAGGGCAGCCAGTTGAATCTCACCGAGACCCCCGTTGGGTCCAGAATTCATCCAGCGCAGATCATTACAGATCTTCATTAAGCTAATGGCGATGGTCTTCAGCTGTCCACTCAGCTCCACTGGAGCATCCACAGTAGCCTGAGCTTCAAAGTGGTTTTGCGCTTCGCAGAAGGTGACTCCAGTCAACTCCGAGACCGTAGCGGCAAATTTTGGCGGAAACATTGGATCGGTGTTGATCCCTGTGCCTACGGCAGTTCCTCCCTGGGGTAGTTCACATAAGCGTTCCAAGGCC
>PBZZ01000128.1 GCA_002730365.1 Deltaproteobacteria bacterium | reverse complement strand
GAAAATGAAGCTTTGGCGTCACAGAACAATCTGCTTCGGGACTTACAGCAGAACTTACTGCAAACTCATACTAAATTGACGAATGCGACAAACCAGCAAAATTTTGTGGTTGAGCGACTTGAGCAACAGCAGACTCGGTTGGTGGAACTGAGAGAACAACACGTTCAGGCTCAGCATCATGTGCAAGAGGCTCAACAAAAATTGAGCAGATCCATTGGAAGAACTAGTTTTCTTGAGGAAGAACAAGAGCAATTAGATGAAGAATTAAGAGATCTTAGGCTCGAGCACGATGAACAACAGGAAGTGCTTGAGGAACGACGAAATCAAGTGAGATTCTTTCTAAGTGAATTTCAGAAACTCCAATCTCGTCTCAATTCACTTCGAGAAATTCAAGAGCGCTATGAAGATTTTAGTGATAGCGTTCAACAGTTATTGAGATATTTTCAGCAACATCCAGCAGAAAAAGAAAAGATTGGCTTTCTGGGAATATTTGCAGACTTCGCCATCTTGAATACTGATAATCCCAAAATCTTGGCCCCAATTCTTGAAAATATACTCGATTGGATCATTTTAACATCTATTCAGGACATCCCCAAACTGGAAAAACTTTGCCAAGAACAGAATTTCAGTCGATTAGAGATTTTAACATTGGATCGCTTGCCACCCCTCAGTGAAATCTCGTCGTCAGGTTCAATTACCCATGAGTTGATCCAATGTAAACCACCCCTTCAGGAGTGGGGAAATCGCTGGTTTCAACAAATAAACTTTTTAGGGGAAAATGAATCAATATTTGAGGAAGCTCTAGATAAGTGGCAGAGCAACGCTGGATCTAGAGCCTGGGTTTCTTCGACAGGAACATATCTTCCAGCCTTTGGGGGAATCAGATGTGGACGACCCGCAAAAGCATCTTTTGGCTTTCTCCAAAGACAGCAAGAGATAGAGTTACTTCAAAATAAAACACGAGTTGAAGAAGATCGAATCCAAGCTCTTGAAGATGGCCTAGAAAGCCTTGAAAAAGAGAGCCAAGAACGGGAACTTGAAATCCAAGATTTGAGAGACCGACTTCACGAAATTCAACTAGACCTTACCCGCCTTCAGCAAGAGCAGGAGCACAATCAACGAGAGGTATTTCGAACCGAGGAGAGTTTAAAGATGATTGAACTAGACGGTATCCGCTTAAAGACTGAGCAGGAGCGTCTTGAAAACCAAAAACAGGAAATGCAACTAGAATTCACAAATCATGAGGAACGTCGTAAGCAATTAGAGAATGACCTATCAGCACAGCAGGAAAAGATTCAAATACAGCAACAAAGTCTTCAAGAAGTCAGTGAAGAACATACTAGATTACGTCTACAAATAGCGGAATCAACAGAGCAGCTACGAAACATCAAAGGAAATTTAGAGCGGAATCAACGAAATCAATCAGAGATTGAAAGTAGACACCAAAGAATTTTGGAAGCACTAGAATTTGCAAAAACTAAAAGCCATGAAGAACAGCTTCGCATCAAAGAGTTAGACACTCTAGTACCAACTCTCTTGAAAAAAAGGTTGGAATTAGATGAAAAAATCAAAACAAACACCAAAACCTACGAGCAGCAGACCCAGCTACAGAGCGATTTGACCAAAAGACTTAATGAAGTACAAAAAGTTCTGGAGAACCTGCTTCAACAGATTCATCAGCAGAGGATTGAACAGACTGAGCATCGATTGCAAAGAGAACAATTGGAAGAACGACTCTCTGAACAGTGGGACTTTGACCCTGAGAGTCATTTGGATGAGGGTTTAACAGAGGTCAATGAAACTTCACTGGTGAATAGTTTAAAGAAGCAACGCCATCAATTGGAAGCGATTGGCAATGTAAATCTGGCAGCCCCGGCAGAATATGACTTGCTGATGGAACGGCTAGAATTTTTGCAGAGCCAATCATCGGACCTTACACAAGCAGCCGAAGACTTGGAGAGAACAATTCGGGAAATAAATATTGAATCCCGAAGGCGATTCAAGGAGATGTTCGAGAAAGTGAACAACCAGTTTGGCACGCTGTTTTCTCAGCTTTTCGGGGGAGGAGAGGCACGAATGGTACTTACTGAAAGTGAGGACGTCCTTGAAAGTGGAATTGAAATTTTTGCACAGCCACCCGGTAAGAAATTACAAAACCTTAACCTACTCTCTGGTGGGGAAAAAGCGTTGACTGCCATCTCCCTCGTCTTCGCAATTTTCTTGATCAAACCTAGCCCATTCTGTGTGTTAGACGAGGTTGATGCCCCCCTTGATGATGCCAATGTTGTTAGGTTCAACCAACTCATCCGACGCCTAACCACCAATTCTCAATTTGTTATCATCACACACAATAAAAAAACTATGGAAATCGGCGATGCACTGTACGGAGTCACAATGGATGAACCAGGGGTTTCCAAGACAGTATCCGTCCGATTCGAAGAAGCAGAACGTCTGAGTGCTTAGTGAATGGCTGCCGAAAAAGAAATCGCTTTGACTGTCGAAATTCAATGGAAAAAGAATATTGAAACACCAGATTGGTCTAATGATTTGATAACGGTCATGGAGTTTCTTCTTTCCAAATTATTTAAAAAAAAGCGCACTGTTTCAGTCTACATTACTGACGCAGTTGAGATGCAAATGTTAAATTTAGAATATCGAGGTAAAAACAGTAGTACTGATGTGCTTTCTTGGTCTTATTATGAAGAAGACCATTCAGCATTCCATGTTGGAGATCTTGCGGTCAGTTGGGATGATGTTTGCCAGCAAGCAAATACCAATGGATGGGATGCAAAGACTGAGATGATTAGAATGTTGGTGCATGGCTGTTGTCACTTATCGGGGTTAGACCATGAGAGGTCCAAAGATGAAGAAACAGAAATGCTAGCCTTGGAGGAACAGCTGCTGACACAACTTGGCCTACCTGGATTGTACGACAATTTTCCACTCCCCTAGAAACTTCATTTTCTGCGCTTTTCAGCAGGACTTTCATCGTTAACCTTGATATGATTATATGTTATGTGCCTGCTGTTTATCATTAAAAAATATTTGGGCAACCTTGCGGTGCAACTTTTAAAAATCAAAATTTTGTAGAGCGGAGGCTTGTTATGGCAGAGACGAGCGCAACAGAAGTATATGATGTTCCTTCCAACTTTCAGGACGCCCTGATTAATGAAGAACAATACCAACAAATGTATCAGGAGTCTGTTGAAAATTCTGAAAGTTTTTGGGCCAAGCAAGCGGAACGAGTGCATTGGTTCAAAAAGTGGGAAAAGGTTAAAGAAGTTGATTTCAACACAGCGACTATCAAGTGGTATTTGGGGGGAAAAATCAATGTGTCTTACAACTGTCTTGATAGGCATCTGGACAGTCCAAGAAAGAATCAGGCTGCTCTCATCTGGGAATCTGATGACCCAACAAAATGCCGTACATACACCTACCAGCAACTCCACAGAGAAGTCTGCAGTTTTGCGAACGTATTAAAAAAACATGGGGTTCAGAAAGGTGATCGTGTTGTCTTATACATGCCCATGATCCCGGAGCTCCCTATCGCAATGCTTGCTTGTACGAGAATCGGTGCGGTCCATTCGATCGTTTTTGGTGGATTTAGTGCTGATGCTTTAAGAAACCGAATTGAAGATTGTACCCCTGCAGCTGTCGTCACAGCAGATGGAGGTTTCCGGGGGAATAAAGCTGTCCCCCTGAAGCCAAACTGTGATCAGGCAATGGAGGGATTTAACTACATAAAGAGTTGCATCGTCGTTAATCACTCAGGCACTACTGTAGAGATGAACTCCAATCGTGACCATTGGTGGCATACGGAGATTAATGGTGATGATATTTCAAGTATATGTCCTGCTGAAGAAATGGATTCCGAAGATCCTCTCTTCATTCTTTACACATCTGGATCTACCGGGAAGCCGAAAGGAGTGATGCATACTACTGGTGGCTACATCACCTACGCTTCAATGACTCACAAATATGTTTTTGACTACCGTGATGGAGAAACCTACTGGTGTACAGCAGATATTGGATGGGTAACCGGTCACTCATATATCATCTATGGTCCTCTAGCGAATGGTGCCAGTTCCGTGATGTATGAAGGTGTACCTAACTATCCGGACTGGGGTCGATTTTGGGATGTTGTCGAAAAACACCAAGTCAACATCTTCTACACTGCCCCAACAGCGATTCGAGCGATTGCAAAAGAAGGTGACGATTTTGTAAATAAACGAGATCTCAGCTCATTGCGCTTGCTCGGTACCGTAGGAGAGCCTATTAATCCAGAAGCATGGCAATGGTATCATCGTGTCGTGGGGAAAGAACGATGCCCAATTGTGGATACTTGGTGGCAAACAGAAACAGGTGGGATCTTGATTACCCCATTGCCGGGTGCGACTAAGCTGAAGCCTGGCTCAGCGACAAAGCCCTTCTTCGGAGTTCAACCCGTCATAGTGGATCCTCAAACAGGAACTGAATTGGAGGGTGCAACCGAAGGGGCCCTCTGTATCAAGGATTCATGGCCCGGACAAATGCGTGGTGTTTATGGAGATCCAGAACGCTTCTTCAATACCTACTTTGTTCAATATAATGGGATGTACTTCACAGGGGATGGAGCAAAGCGTGATGAAGACGGCTACTATTGGATTACTGGTCGGATTGACGACGTGATCAACGTCTCTGGTCACAGAATGGGGACCGCAGAAGTGGAATCTGCACTCGTACTACATCATGACGTAGCAGAAGCAGCTGTCGTGGGCTTTCCTCATGAAATTAAAGGACAGGGTATCTATGCCTACGTAACTCTCAACAGTGGCGTTGAACCGACGGATACTCTACGGACTGATTTGGTTAAGCTAGTCCGCAAGGAAATTGGCCCAATTGCAACGATTGATGCAATCCAATGGGCCCCAGGTCTCCCCAAGACCCGCAGTGGCAAGATTATGAGGAGAATCCTGCGTAAGATTGCTGAAAATCAAGTCTCCAGTATTGGTGACACCTCCACTCTCGCAGATCCCTCAGTTGTAGAAAACTTGATTGATAATCGAATTCCTACAGAAAAATAATATAATTGAAACTTTAGTTTCTTTTTACCATTATTTTTGTTATTTCCTTCCTTTCAGCGTCTCCTTTTTTGGAGACGCGTCCTGAACCAGCCTGAATTCAAGTCTAGGAGAATTGCATGGGGGTTAGTGTAGTAATTGTTGCTGCAGCAAGAACTGCAGTTGGTAGCTTCAATGGTAGCCTAGCAGGAATCAGTGCTACCAACTTGGGTGCGATTGTCATTCGTGATCTCTTGAAAAAGACAAACCTTGCACCGGAAGCTATTGACGAAGTTATTCTTGGTCAAGTGCTCACAGCCAGCACCGGACAAAATCCAGCTCGACAAGCGGTGATCAAAGCTGGATTACCCCAGACAACACCTGCTTTGACAATCAACAAGGTGTGTGGAAGCGGTTTGAAAGCTGTCCACTTGGCTGCGCAAGCCATCAAGTGTGGCGATGCCGACATCATCATTGCGGGTGGTCAAGAAAATATGAGCCAGGCCCCACATGCGCTGCCCAACTCACGAAATGGATGGCGTATGGGTGATTGGCAAATGACAGATACCATGATCAAAGACGGGCTTTGGTGCGCATTTAACGACTGCCATATGGGTATCACAGCTGAAAATGTAGCAGGTCGTTTTGAAATAAGTAGAAATGAGCAGGACACGTTCGCTTTGAGATCTCAGAACTTAGCTGAGGAAGCGCAAGCTGCTGGACGATTTCAAGAGGAGATTGTGCCTGTTGAAATCCCACAGCGTAAGGGAGACCCGATTGTTTTCCAGGAAGACGAATTCATTCGCAAGGGAGCAACGATTGAAGGCATTCAAAAGGTTCGACCAGCCTTCAAAAAGGATGGTTCGGTGACAGCTGCTAATGCCTCTGGGATTAATGATGGCGCTGCAGCTGTTGTTGTCATGTCAGCTAATAAAGCCGAGGAACTTGGACAGACTCCCTTGGCAAAAGTTAAGGCTTACGCAAGCGCTGGAGTTGACCCAGCAATCATGGGCACTGGTCCAATTCCATCCACAAAAAAGTGTCTTGAAAAGGCAGGTTGGACAGTTGATGACTTAGATTTGATTGAAGCAAATGAGGCTTTTGCTGCACAAGCATTGGGAGTTGCCAAAGAACTCCAATGGGATGACAGTAGAGTCAACGTTAATGGAGGTGCTATTGCGATTGGACATCCAATTGGAGCTTCTGGTTGCAGAATATTGGTTACACTCCTTCACGAGATGAAACGTCGAGATGCTAAAAAAGGATTAGCGACCTTATGTATTGGAGGAGGTCTCGGTGTCGCATTGGCTGTACAACGGTAAACAAATTTCTTAAAAAACTGAGATTAATTTTTTAAGAGTTAATTTACAAACGAGGTTGTATGAATCTAGAAGGAAAAGTCGTAGTTGTCACAGGCGGTGGACGAGGATTAGGTCGCGCATTTACTTCAGAACTTGCGGACAAAGGAGTAAACTTAGCTTTAGTTGATCTAAATCAAGATGATTTAAATGCCACGAAAGAGATGGCCTTAACCAAGGGAGTAAAAACCCAAACTTACGTCACTGATGTAGCCAAAGAGGATGAAGTCGTTTCCCTTTTTGATCAAATCGTCAAAGATTTTGGTCAAGTTGATGGACTAATCAATAATGCCGGGATCACCCGAGATGGACTCATTGTTCGTAAGAAGAAGATTAAGGACGAAGCTGGTAACGTTACTGGTGAAGAGATCCAAAAGATGTCCATGCAAAATTGGCAATCGGTCATTGATGTAAACCTAACAGGAGTTTTCCTCTGCGCCCGTGAGTTCTTTGAAAAACAACTTCAATTGGGTGGCAAAGGTGTTTGCATCAACATTTCCAGTATTTCAAGAAATGGGAATATGGGCCAAACTAACTACACAGCCACAAAAGCTGGTGTAGCTGCAATGACTGTGACATGGGCCAAGGAAATGGCTCAACATGGAGTACGTTGCGCTGCGATCGCACCAGGTTATATCAATACAGAAATGGTTGCTGCGATTCGTGAAGACCTGAAGCAGAAAATCATAGACCAAGTACCAATCCGTAGACTTGGTGAACCCTTAGAAATCGCAAGAACAGCTGTCTTCATTCTAGAAAATGATTACATTACCGGCAGGGTCATTGAGGTTGATGGTGGACTAAGAATCTGATTTCCAGCAACAACAAATTCTGCACTCTTAACCAATTGGAGAGTATGGAAATGATGTATTACAGCTAAGCAATTAATGATAGGAGCAGTTCGATGAATACTCAGACACAAGAGATAAATCAGGAAAAAATGCAGGAATTCTTTGGAGGTATGATTTCCAAGATGAACGAGCAAGGCACCGATACTGACCCTTTTGGGGCACTAAAATCGCTGCAACAAGTCGCCGAGGCTTGGGTGAAGAATCCACAAGAACTGAATCAGTCAGTGCAGAATTGGAATCAAAAGATTGGCGAGGTGAACCTAAAAGTTTGGAAAG
>PBZZ01000127.1 GCA_002730365.1 Deltaproteobacteria bacterium | reverse complement strand
TTTAAAGACCCTCCTGTCAATCTTTGTAGTCTTGCTGACTGGCGCCACTCTGTACGCTGTAGATTCTGCGGACCTTAAAAAACTCAAAGAAGGAGAATGCGAAGGCTGTGATCTGAAATTTGCCCAACTCCAAGGACTTGAAATGCTGGGTGTGAATCTATTTGAGGCCAACCTCCAAAAAGCAAATCTGGTTGGAAGTAAATTAGCTGGCGCTCGACTTCTCTCGGCAAATCTTGTGGACGCAAAACTACGAGAAGCTTCACTAATTCACGCTCAGCTTGTCGGTGCAGATTTAGAGGGAGCCGACTTGGATCGAGCTGACCTGTTTGAGGCCAATTTGGAAATTGCTAACCTACAGTGGGCCAACCTTGCTGGAGCCTCGTTGGAAAACGCTAATTTGGGTTTGGCCAATCTCTACAAGGCCAATCTCCAGGGAGCTGACTTGCGTGGTGCAAATCTGACGGGAGCAATGCTTGGTGAAGCAAACCTGAGCAACGCCAATTTGGAGGGCGCTCGCCTGATGATAGTCAACCTAAGTCGTGCAAACCTGAAGGGGGCAAATCTCAAAGGCGTTAAGCTTCATGAGGCAATCCTAAGTGGGGCGGATCTGACCGATGCAGAAATGACTGATGCCCAGATCTGTGGAACGCGTATGCCAGCTGGGAATATGGTTCACAAGGATTGCTGACTAGAGAAGACAGCGACCGCTTCTGAAAGTATCAAAAAAGATCGCTAGGAAGGACAAAAACGAAGGGAGGGTTGGGCAACTTTAGTGATTTGTCTGGTGCTTGTGGATTTCAATCAGTTTTTCGACTCCATGCTCATGGAACAGCGCCCCCCGAAAATCTACATTGATGATATAGTGATCTTTTGATGTGTGATGGGAGCGCACTACCAAAGCATGAATAGGTGAGCAGGCGACTAACTCCTCTGCATTGGCCTCCGAAGGAATATAAAAAGTCATGCTGATTGTCGCATGAGGACTGCAGTGACCACTCGCGACCATCTTGCATCCCCCCATGCTGATATCCAGCACCTTCACGACTCCCTCATTCCCGTTATAAATTAGTGTCGCAGGTAGTACTACGGGATAACGTTTTTGATGTCTTCGGCAGTCTCCTCGATAGTGCTTGCTATCAACAAATCTCACTTCATAGTTTTGCATCCTTTTTTCTCCGACTATAGCTGTTTAATGGAGGCTGGTCGTACTTGTTGAATTTGCGATATTTTGGGTCTTTTCTTCGATTTCTGTTGAAGAGGTTGCCTCACAACCTCATGATTGTTGGGATTAATTTATTATTTTTAACAATCATGACAGGATGAAGAGTATTTTTGCCATTGAACCAATATCCGAGTCAAGTAAATTCGCTCGCTTTGAGTTGCCACAAGATCAATTTTGATCAGAAATTCTGAGCGGTACTCACTTCTATAGAACAGAAATCTAATACCGCAAATAAGTGGGCAAACAAACCTGTTAGCAATCTAGTTCAAGATGTTGGATCATCGTGACCACCGGCTCGGAGTCGCGATAAATCCGAGGCAGGAACCAAGGTCTGATGAGCAAAGACTTCCAACTGTTCAAGAATTTGCTTTGACACACCCACGCAATATTGGAGATTTTTTGTCTCAAAAGAAACCATGTCCGAGTTAGAACGCGTAATCCTCACATCCACTGCCTTCCCAAATTCCATTGAAACCTGATCAATCTCTAAACTAGGCTGAGCGTCCTGATTCACTAACAGGGACTGCTCCTCCCACTGAATTTGCAGTGGATGCTGAATCTGTCGAGCAGTTCGTGCTGCAAATGCTAGAAAGCAGGGCAGACCCATCATAGACTCAATTACCAGCGAGGAAGAGTCCAATCCTTCAGGCAATTGGGCAAAATCCATCAGTGTCAGTCCACAGCGTAACGGACAATGTGGGCCACAGTTACCTTTCCAACGTTGAGCAGTTGGTCTTGGAGCTTGCAGGTGATTCGACTGCATCAAGCTCAACATAAAATCTCCACAGTGCAAACCAAACTTACTCAACCAAGCAGCAGCCCAGCCAATTTCCTCCGCATCACTCCAACAATAACCTGCACCACGGGCAGCCTTAACTACCAACTGCTGGAGTTCAGACAGAGAAAACCAAATGTCACTAGAAGGACAACAATCCGCTGAGACTTGCTGGTTCTCAGGAGACATCTGCATGGTTCAATTCATCTGGGTAAGGTTCTCCTTGAAACAGGCTGATTCGAACCCAGCGATCAGAACGAGGATCAAAGCGAGTTGCTCCAAAAAAAGCGAGTTTACTACGTAAAAGATTGATGGGTAGCATCTCAGCAGAAATGAGATTTTCTTGAATTTCAGCAAAAGGATAATGAGCAGAGAGCTGAACCCGACGGACAATGGAACGAAACTCGGGACGCAACAACAGTAGGTGGGCCACTGGAGTCCAGTCAGACCATTCTTTAAGCAAATTGTTGAGTTCAGCTACCTGGCGACCAATGTCCAGAGGCTGTTCACGTTCAGCACCAGGTTCGCTGTATCGTTCCCCAAGGCGAGGTTCCAGCTTTTCTTCTGATACATACCAAAAGCGAGCGCATTGTTCTGGTTGCTGATAATCCGTCCCTAACGCCCAGGCAAAGTGACTGTACAAATGTTTTCTTAACTCACCAATTGATTGGTGGCCATCGACCTTGATAACATCTTCTTCGTCTATGGCCATCTGATCTCCTAGATCATCAATCAACTCACCATGCGGCTCCAATAACAAAGCCAGCAAGGCCTCCTGTGCTTCTATCGGGAGTTCAAGCCCACCCCACTGCCAGAGTGTGTTCCACGGGTACTTTTGCGCTGAATCCCACTCTTCACGAACAAATGTCTGCAACTTCCCCAAGCCTTTTCGAAGTTCCTTCAACTTGGTTACCTGCAATGGATGTTCACTCTGCCACTGCATCGCATTTTCCTTTGCTGCCTTGAGTGCTTCACAAAATTGCTCAAGCGTTGCCAGAGTTAAATTGGGTTGGGAACGTACCCGAGCAAGCGCCTCTTCACGAGCCGCAAACCAATGATGAATCAGCACCGGATGACGTACTAGGAAGGGAGCCATGCCCAAACCAGTCGAGTTGCCCACTCCCAACAACCTGCGTAATGTAGGATCAAGCTTTACTGCCTCCACTCCTCCTTGCTCTGCAGCTAAATGCTCGACAAGATCTACTGTGAACGCTCGGATCAGCCAGACAGAGAGCATTTCAGCTTGAAAAGGTGCTTGCATCTCTGGCCGACCTACCAAAGTACTCCGATCAGCTGCACCAAACTTACCAGTCCCATAGACCGCCGTAGTACGCATCAGATAACCCGTCTGCTCCAGACGACTACGCTCGGGCTGACGCCCTTGAGCCAACTCTGTCACCATATACTCAAAGAGTTTTACAGATCTATTAGCCCGACTCAGCGATAGCTCCTTTGCTGAAATACGTCCTGCTTCTTGTAGAGGAACATTGCGTTCTAACCGTTTGATATCAGCAGCGCTGGGAATGCCATCAAATAGAGTGAACGTGGCATCCCAAGCAGTTGCAATCACCCTATCTGAGCGCATCTCCTCTGGAAGATCATGAGCGAAGGCCACCAAGCAGTAACAGCGCTCAGGGCCTTGCGCTCGGTAAACGGCGTGGCCGACCCCTTGCTGGTTGATCTGCCAGACTGGACGGTCAAAGCTCCAATTTTCTTTCTTTAGACGTCGCAGCAATTGGCGTAGAAAGGAGAGACGTGTTGGGTGACTACAGCCCATTCGTGTAAGGCGCATCACCTGTTCGGAAGAGCGATAGAACCTTGCTAGAACTGGTTGCTCGATTGGCTTCACGTGACGTCTCCCGTTCTTGTAGAGAAGCTCTCGGCAAAAAACCGTGCCCAGTTGTTTCCTAAAATGCCGGCGACTTCCTCCTCTGTAAAGCCTACCTCCCGCAAGCCGTCTGCCAAGCTGCCAAAAGCGCGGTTGTCTGGATACCATTCTGGCATCGATGGAAACCCAGGGGCCTTTGCGCTTCCTTCTCCGTAATCCAAGGATTTAGTCCAGCGTCCGTTGCGCATCCACTCCACAATCTCGTCCGGTTGATCCTGGCAAAGGTCTGAGCCTATCCCTATCTGGTTCACTCCCATCAACTCAGCGGTCTGGGCCACCATCTCGCAGAAGGATCTTCTGGTACAGTTGGTCCCTTCTTTCAAATGATGTGGATAAAGTGAGAAACCCAGTATCCCCCTAGATTCACCGAGAGAGCGTAATACCTGATCGGACTTGTTACGCAGTGCCGGATGCCAAAAGGTTGGATTAGCGTGAGTAATGGCAATTGGTCGGCTTGAAAGTTCAATCACTTCCAGAGTTGAACGTTCCGCAGAGTGACTCATGTCGATCACTAAACCCACCCGGTTCATCTCCTCGATTACTTCACGTCCCATCCGCGTCAACCCAGGATCTTCCTGCTCATAGCAACCGGTCGCCAGCAGTGACTGGTTATTGTAACTAAGCTGCATGAAGCGCAGACCCAAGCGATGGAGAATCTCCACCAGACCGATGTCGTCTTCCATACAACTTGGATTCTGTGATCCAAAGAAGATTGCTGTTCGATTACTCTGTTGGGCCTTCTCCAAATCACTTGCTTCAAATCCCTGGAAAATCAAATCTGGGTAGCGCTCAAACCAGCGATTCCACGATTCCAGCACCAGAACGGTTTCCCTAAAATTTTCGTGGTAGGTGATCGTCACGTGGATCCCATCTAGTCGACCTTCGCGAGTTGACGAAAGATCTTCTCGGACCAGTTGGCGTACTGCAGGGCATCAATGCGAAAGTTCATGCGTACCTTTTCTTGTCAACTACTATCAAGGTGTCTTGTGAACAAAGCGCAGGTGTAGCAGGAATTTTCGTCAAATACCACCCCTTGTCCCAATCTGTACAAAGTCATTTCAACAGTTTATTGATTGGAATCCATTGACGGTTCTGCGCTCCTCAGTCATCATCATGAAAATAAAACAAATTCATTTGAGAGACTTGCAAGATTCAAAGGGAAGGAGGTGCGCCAATGGTCGTCACTAGAAGTTGGCAATACAGAATTCGCCCACTGATCCTCAGTTGCTTTGGTATCATCAGTGTCAGTTTGGGAGCTTGCCAGAGCAGCTTCCTTCAACAACCCATAGCTCTAAATCAAGATGATCTCGTGAAATTGATGGAGAACAAGGACTGCCCAGGCTGTAACCTGGTTGGAGCCGATCTTAGTGGAATGGGCCTCGAAGGAAGTGACCTGAGTTTTTCTAATCTCCAAGGGGCTAGATTGCGTGGAACCGACCTACGCCGAGCCCGACTGCGGGGAGCGAAGTTAACGGAGGCAGACTTCAGTGGTGCAGACCTATTGGATGCGAATTTGGAAGAAACTGATTTGGAAAGCGCCCAACTAACTGGAGCCAATCTGCGCGGTGTAGAACTGTGGAACTCGAACCTGAGAAGAGCCAAACTTCGAGGTACTTCTCTAGAGGAAGCGAGCTTGCGAGATGCTCGCTTGGAAGGAGCCGATCTCAGCGGAGCCATCTTGTTCGAAGCTAATTTGGATGAAGCTAATTTAACCGGGGTGAACCTCAACGCAGCCGACCTACGGGGAGTAAAGATGCGGCGTACCAACCTGACCAACGTCAAGATGGAGGGAACCGATCTGAACTACGCAAAGCTCTGCGGAACAATTCTACCAGATGGCGAAATAACGGTTCGGGATTGCTGAAAAGAAAATCGGATGGAATTGGGGGAAACCTTTTTGAAGACTCCCCCTAGGAGTAACACCAAAATCTCTCTTGTCTAGAGAAATCAGCGGGTTGGGCAACTATGGCAGGTTCATGCAATTAGCGTAGTACGTTGTCGTTGCGGGCCAATCACTGAAGACCCCGATCACTCCAACCTGCTGTGCGAGCACGTCTAACACCTGCATCATGTCCCCATCATTGTTGATCCCTTCCTTCACAGTCTGATAGTACCAACCACCACCTCCAATTAACGGTCCGGAGCGCTCCAGCGTCCATGTGATCAAATCAATCCCTGCCTGACGTGCTTGACGTGCATACGCTGAGGGCACGATTTCTCCATCGCCAACGTCCAGCAAAGCGTAAATAGGTGGTGCCAGAATACGTACTCCCTGCTCTGCTAACTCCTGCATATCCTCTAGCGACGAGCGAAAGCTGGGACGATAAGTCCGACCATCTAAATAGACCGCCTGCTTGCCAAACTCTGGTTCCTGCTCAATCCAGTAGAGAACATCACCCAGACTAAAGGACTGAGGGAACACATCACTAGGTGCAACCCCGGCAGCTTTGTATTCCTCAATCAGCTTTTGGGCATAATCCTGCTGGCTGAACTCGCCTTCGTAGGGCATCTCCACTTTTGCAGACTTCAATTCGGGAGTGAACTTCACACCAAGTTCCTTTAGTAACTCAATGCTCTCGGCATGGGTCATCAAGGTACCTCGCGTCGCATAGAGGTCTGTTCGCCAGTTGGAGGTTCCTCCCATGTATTCTTCTGGAGTGCTGGCAAATGGATTGGCTGCATCCATCTTTCCTTGTAGGCGCTTAAATTCAGCCAAGCTTAGATCGGATGTTCGGCAATCTACCTTGGCTTTCTTACCACTGGCTTGATCTCCAGGTTCGAAAGGCACTGTACACTTGGCCGCCAAATCAGGATGGGCCAAAATATCGGTGGTCGTGTGCAGATCTGCTTGTGAATGCCGACAAACCAAATGGCGATCCTTGGTGAAGGTCACGTCACATTCTATAATGCCAGCACCCATCCGTGCTGCTGCCAAATAGGATTCTCGTGTGTGCTCGGGAAACTGCAGAGCAGCTCCACGATGCCCGATGGAAAAATCCTGCTTGCTTACCAGTTTCTCTTGGCACGCAATCAATTTATCTTTCAGTGGACCATTATCCATGTCCCCAACTAAAAAGAAGGGACGCGGCCCAAGGTGAATCGCCTCCACTGCCAGCAACTCGACTGCACTGAAACAGAACCAGCACAACACCAGCCACCAAAGACCCTGTTTCATCTTAATCTCCTGTTCGGAAGGTATAGGGCAACAAAAATTTTATAACACTGCAGAGTGTTGCAAAGCTCCAAATTCTCAAATTGATCTAGCTGATTCTGCCCAATTTTATTGGAGAGTAAATTAGGGCACATTGACATTCGGTTTAGGGTAATGATTTCTAAAATTCTAACTCGCTGTCATTTCAGTGCAGGATTTAAGCGTGATGTTGTTAAAAATAGACTTACTGAACGAGTACGGAGGTGGCTCATCAACTGGGAATTGGGCAGGCCCTATCCAGTTCTGGCGACAGGAAGCGCGGGCCCGTGGAGTTAGTTTTCTTAGGAGCTAGCAAGAAAGCCCTGAGCAAAGAAAAAGAGCGGATTCACTAGTTGCAAAAATAGTTGCCTGAAGCTGAGATGAACCGAGAGATTCTAAAAAATAACCTTGTCTATTTTCGGTCAGACGCCCTGAGTTGCTATCTCTTCATAGAGCAGCATCGTTCGTACTTCCAGATTCGTCGCATGGCCCGCTTATTGGGAGTCTCACTCCGTGGCTACTACCAGTGGAACTAGCAGCCACCTTCGCGGCGCTCTCAGCAGAGACAAGCGTTGCAGTCGTATTGCCTAGCAGCCACTGTGTTGTTTCACATGAAAATGGATTTATAGAAAAATTTAGCCATACTCTTTGATCACTTCTCCCGTTTTTCTGGGCAGGTACTTCTCACAACAGGTTAATTTCTTCAAATGACAACACTTCTTTCCGTGCTTAGTTCCCTCCACTGATGAAGCATCTCAACGTCCCTGTCCACTC
>PBZZ01000126.1 GCA_002730365.1 Deltaproteobacteria bacterium | reverse complement strand
CTAACCAATTCCGAATCTGCTCTTCTTGTTCCGGTTTAAAACGAGTATCCGTCAAATAAATTTCTGAACGCTCTGTAAAGCGCACATCTTTCAACCCGTAGTATAGGCGCAAAATCGCCAGCTTAGCCTCAATCCCCCAAGTTGGATTCAGAACATTTTGTAGTGAACGTTCATACGCTGGTAAGGCTTTCAGTTGATCCTTAATCTGTTCGTATGCCTGGCCACGCCGGAAATGTAACTCAGCCTGGTCCTTGGGATCTTTCATCTGAGGCAGCATCTGCAGGGCTTTTTCCAGAAAGCCTTCCCAAAGCTCCAACTCCCACAACAGGCTCAATTGTAGTTGCTGCATCTCCAGATCAAGGATTTCTGAATGGCTGAGCAAGACTTGCAGGGCTTCTTCGCGACGATTCAAATCCCGTAGCAACAGAGCCTGCTCAATCAACAGATCCTTGTTCAAAGCCTCTGGATGAGACTTGAGCAGCGCATCCAGTTCTCTCAGTGCCTCTTCTGGAAGCTCCAAGCCACGATAAATCGCAACCAACCACTGCCAGGCACGAACCTGGTAGCGTGATGGTGGCTCTGCATCTACCAGAGTCTTCGCTTCTTTCTGGGCTTCCAGCCAGTCTTCATTCAGCATGGACAAACCGATACGGATCAGTGCTTTCTCTTCCTCACGGCCTGCCTCTACGGGAACCTGCCGGAGTGTCAGGCCAATTGTACGACGCTGATTCTCATTGCGCTTCGGGTCTTCCAGAGCTGCTTGCCAGAAGTAGCAATCACCTAACCGAGCTGACTCTACAAACTCCTGAGTCACTTGCTGACAGCGTTCGAGACCCCGTTTTATCTGGCCTTCTGACAAATCCAGATAGGCGAGACGATAAATAACCTCTCCCTTCAGAGAGGTCGCCAAATCAGGGGAAACCAGCAGTTCCTCAAAGATTTGACGGGCCTGCTCTAGCTCCCCCGTTTCCTGAAGCGCCTGGGCTCTTAGTAAGCGAAATTCCTCTACCCTGGTACGTAGCGCAAACTCTTCAACAGGCAGTGGAAAATCTAACAAAAACTCCCACCATCCCCAGGATGCAGCATGCCACATCGCTCGATAGGCCCCTTCACGACGTAGCTCTCGCTGACGCAGAGCGCGCATGGTTCGACGAACTTCCTTCTCGTCCTGTTTACGTAAGGCCAACTCCAGTTGGAGCAGAGACAACTGATCTTCATCGCGTAACCCCCGCTTCGCCAAGGCCTGAACTTCTTGATCTAGTGTTTCCCAATCCTGCTGCTGCCAGCGACACCAGGCTGACATGACAGCAAGTTCTTCTATTTCAGAATAATTATAGTATTTTTCAAAATGCTCTTCTCGCAATCGTAAAACGGGACTGCAGTTCGCCCGTTCGTACTGATAGGAGGCTTCTTCTGCAACAAAACGAACCAGATTTTGTGCGTTACCAGGATCCTGACGCAGTTGTGTAAAAATCGCTGGGACTTGGGCGGGCTTGGTCTGGGCTGCACAGTAGAGTTCGATACGGGTTCCTTCCCGCAGATACTCTTTGCTAGCCTGCCCAATATCTCGCAATCGACTCAACCACACCTGGCTCTCCGCACAATCTCCACGTCTTGCCGTCAACCAGGTCAATGTTAGGTAAGCTGCAGATCTCAATCCGGGCACTTGTTCTGAATCAGTTTGTAGCCAACCTTGTAGGTCGTCTACAGCAGCCTGGAATTCTCCAAGCTGAGTCCTAGACAAGCCCAACCAGAATCCTGATGGTTTAGCCCAACGACTGTTCGGCTTCTTATCGATGATTTCGTAGAACCGATCTCGTGCCAGTGCAAAGTCGCCATTCTGGAAACTCTCCAGTGTGGTCTCAAAGTATCGACCGATCTGATCGAAGAAGCTGACCTGCAAGGGCTCTCGACTGAGTGGACTTAAGTTGGGCAATGGAGGAAGAGGGACCGAACGACCCAGCTTGGGTGTGTTTAAAGAAAGATCTTGTTGGAAAGGAGAGATTTCACCCAGCGGGAAAGGCCCGTAAGGGGTCTGTACTTGATCTGAAGGAGTGGCCAAGGCGCTTAGAGTGGTCAAACAGAATCCACACCCCAGTATAGCTCCTTGGAGCCAGCGTACAAGAACTGCCATGTTCATCCGGACGCTGCCGCGGCGTCATCTCGAAATTTCCGTAGATCGTCTACGGTTTGATTCAGATTTTCTGCTGAGAACTCAGCCGCGTAGTGATAGTTTTTCATTGAATTGAAGTAACGTGGGTCGTAATAGTCGTTCAATAAGATCGCTACCAACTCACGCAACCGATTTTGCCACAAGCAGTCACGCAGATGATCCACCAACTGCCGACCTAATGCCATGCGCAGGGACTGCAAGATCTGGTCAACTTCGGCAACCGTTGCTTCATCTTCAACACGGTAATCAGCCAGAGTTCTATCGATTCGTGTCTCTAGTGAAGCATGTAGCAGGACTTTCTGACCTTTCTGCATTGCCTTGGCCAGCGGTGTTGGGATGAACACCGGACCGACCTTGCGGCTCTCTCCTTCGATGAAAAATGAACGATCTATTGGGAGAGTAAGCTTTGCCTGGTGCAGTAGTCCCTCAAATTGCCGCTGAGTTCGTGGATGCCGATGGATGCCACCAAACAACGAGCTCCGGTGCTGTGCCAAGTCTTCCAGGTCCAGATGATCTGGCAGCTGTTTCAACAATAGCGTCTTGCCTACCCCGGTGGGACCATGTAGCACGATCAGGGATGGCGACCACTGTTCAAGGGCTTGCAGAACATGTTGGCGATAGTGTTTGTAACCACCTCGCAATTGTTGTGCGTTGAAACCTTCACTGTTGAGCAGACGCACTACAGAAGCGGAACGCATTCCACCACGTGCACAGTAAACAATCAGTGGTTGTTTCTGCCAAGGCTGAAAACTTTCCACCAATTGCTGCACACGCAGCTCAGCATAGCGCAGCCCTTCAGCCATCGCGGACTCTGGACTGACTTGCTTGTAAAGTGTCCCGATCGTAGATCGTTCAAAATGGTCAAACAGCGGTTGATTGAAAGACCCAGGGATGTGCCCTTGAGTGTATTCCTCAGCGGTACGAACATCGAACAGAGGCGGAGGAGAGAGAAATGGCAGCTCCGATATAGCGAGAGATGGACAGGGGCCCTGCAGAAACTGCCTTGAAGAAAACTCAGTCACTGGCAGCCTTTGCCTCCTCCTCTGCTGGCGTTTCTGCATCAGGTGGAAGTAGCCCGTGTAACTGACGAACCCGATTTTCGATCACCTGGGCAATCTCTGTGTGCTCCGTCAAAAAACGAATTGCGTTGTCTCGCCCCTGCCCCAGGCGTTCTTTGTCGAAGGAAAACCAAGTCCCACTCTTCTGTACAATGTTGCCTTCTGTCGCGTAGTCGAGAATCGTACCCAAGTGGGAGATCCCTTCTCCATAGATAAGGTCGACTTCCGTATTGCGGAAAGGAGGAGCTACTTTATTTTTGACGACCTTGACCTTGATCCGATGACCACGAACTTCGTCGCCCTGCTTGATCTTGGTGGTGCTGCGAACGTCCAAACGTACACTCGCGTAGAATTTGAGCGCGTTGCCTCCAGTGGTTGTCTCTGGATTGCCAAACATGACTCCGATTTTAGAGCGCAATTGATTGATGAAAATGAAGATCGTGTGCGACTTTGAAACCGAGCCCGTCAGCTTACGCAAAGCCTGTGACATCAGGCGGGCATGGAGCCCCATGTGAGAATCGCCCATGTCTCCATCCAGTTCACCCTTCGGAACGAGAGCAGCCACCGAATCTACTACGACAATATCCACCTTGCCCACGCGGACCAATTGTTCAGCGATCTCCAGGGCCTGTTCTCCATAGTCGGGCTGAGCTACCAGCATTTCCTCCACATTGACTCCCAGCAGTAGTGCATTGCTAATGTCGAGAGCGTGTTCTGCATCAATAAACGCAGCCACACCGCCAGCCCGCTGCACCTCTGCGACTGCACAGAGTGCTAAGGTCGTCTTACCTGATGCTTCGGGCCCATAAATCTCAATAATCCTTCCCCGAGGATAGCCTCCCACCCCTAGCGCAATATCCAAACCCAAGTTGCCGGAACCAATCACTGAAATCTGGTTCAGAGCTTGGTCTCCAAGTTTCATGATGGAGCCCTTACCAAACTGTCGTTCGATCTGGCTCATTGCCGATTCCAGGTCTTTGCGCTTTTCCTCGTTTATCATGGTTTGTTCCGCAAGCAGGTGGTCGAAATGAAGCTGGTCGGTCGGCACGGACGCCTCAGCCATCAGAAGGGGAAAAATTAAATCGCAGTACAAAATTTGCTAGAAACCAAAGAGTACGAAAAGCAGGGTTAAGGTGCAATGAAAATCCAGCGGTTACGGCAGTACTTGGAGTTTGATCAGCACTGTGTTACCTTTTAGGACTTTTTGGTAGACCCTTCATGAAATCTCCCAAGACACTCCATTATCCAACTTCATGTCTAAAAGTATTTTAGTCACCGGTGGTGCCGGCTTTCTTGGCTCCTTCCTCTGCGAACAACTGATCCAGCAGGGCCACGACGTGCTAGCTATGGACAATCTTTTCACCGGCGACAAGCGCAATATCGCTCATCTGTTGGACAATCGGAACTTCGAATTCATCCGCCATGACGTGGTTGAACCAATTCTGCTAGAAGTCGATTGGATCTTCAACCTAGCCTGCCCAGCCTCACCCGTACACTACCAGTACAATCCAGTGAAAACTATCAAGACAAGCATTCTTGGTGCGATCAACATGCTCGGGCTGGCAAAGCGGGTCAAGGCGCGTATCCTACAGGCATCCACCTCTGAGATTTATGGAGATCCAGAGGTCCATCCTCAAACCGAAGACTACTGGGGGTCTGTCAATCCTATTGGTCCCCGCAGTTGCTACGACGAAGGCAAGCGAGTCGCTGAGACTCTAATGAGTGAATATCGTCGTCAAAATGGAGTGGACACTCGGATCATTCGCATCTTTAACACCTACGGCCCTCGCATGCATCCGGAAGACGGGCGAGTGGTCAGTAACTTTATAGTTGCAGCCTTGCGCAGCGAACCGCTGGTGCTCTACGGTGATGGACAGCAGACTCGCTCCTTCTGCTATGTCAGTGACCTGATTGAAGGAATCCTGCGAATGATGCAGCAGGAGAACTGTCCTGGACCCATCAATCTGGGCAATCCTGGCGAATTCACGATTCGAGAATTGGCTGAACAAGTTTTGGAATTGACCAATTCTCGCTCCCAAATTACTTATCAGCCTGCCCGTGAAGATGATCCTGGTCGCCGCCGACCAAACATCCAGCTAGCCAAGGAGCAACTTGACTGGGAACCCAAGGTGCCTCTGAAGGAAGGTCTCCGTCACACGATTCACTACTTTGACGAGTTGCTTCGCAATTCCTGATGGATCTCGCATGCCGCCATCTCGTCTATTGATCATCCTGGCCTTACTGTTTGGACTGACTCTGCCTCTGCTTGCTCTGGGGAATCAGGACTTCCTACAGCTGCGACAGGAAATCCGCTCTGAGCGTCCTGTGCGCCAATTGGCCATCAGTGCCGACGAAGCAATCCTTGCCTTGGGAATGCAAGATGGTGATGACACTGTTGTGGAATTCCGTGACCGACGTAGTGGTCGAATTCTAGGCAACCTGCGCTCTGCTAGCAATGATCTGACCCACCTCAGCTTTGATCCAAATCGGCGACAACTGTTCGTGGGAGGAGACAAACGACTCGAACTCTGGCAAGTCGATGATCTGCCTGGTCGTGATGCAGAATTGCCTGCTCTGCAGCAACGCATCTGGGAAAGAACTGTTCAGCAACCGGTAGGACAGGCCGACTTTAGTCAACAGAAAGATCTGCTACGCTGGAGTGAGGGACAGCAACTCTACGAACTTGATGCACAACCACCCTACTCCTCGCGCTTACTCTGGACAGGTGAAAAGACTGATCAGCCTCTGAAGCACTTTGCTTTTAGCCCTAACGAGCAACGCATTGCAATCAGCCATGCCAATCAAACTGGAATTCGTTTGGTGGATTCTCAACGCCAACAGGTGTTGCCTCCGCTTGATTACCACTTGCTGCCTCCGGTGGATTTCCACTTCTCGACAGACCAACAACTAGTTTCGATCGACGAAGAACGTAACCTGCTCTGGGGTAATTCGGAGTCCCGCCTGCAAGAGCACCGTCCTGAATTAGAACTTTCCAACCAGTCCAAGCCAGAGCGATTGCTACCGCTGCCAGGCGACAAACTCGCGGTCATCTCAACAGAGGGAGACACTACCAAGGCGCACATCTTTAATCGAGAAGGCACAGAACAACAACAACTTTTGCTTTACAACGCTGGTAGCATTGCACGGAGTCCTACCGGAGCCTACCTGGCCAGTGCAGATTATGATAGCGTTCAATTGTTTGAGACCAAGGAACATCAGAGTCCAGAAGAATACATCCGTCAGTTGCAGGATCGTGGTGCCAACGAAACCGCTCGGCGCTATCGCAACCAACTGGACACTCCGGTTGCCCTAGCAACTTCAAAAGCAACCGAAACCAGCACGGGACCGTCTTCGCTCGAATTGCAAGTGGAACAGTTGCGTAATGCAGAACGGGAAAAGGATTGGCTGCGAGCCGAAAGACTGCTGGGGGACATCCTACGTATTGACCCTCAAAATACAGAAGCCCTCGCCGTGCGGGAACGGATGCAGCAGCAAGAGCAGGAAATTCAACTTGGCAAGGGAGAGCAACTACTCAAAAACGGAGAGTACGATGCCGCCATTTCCCAATTCAAGCAGGTTCCCAAGGACAGTCCACTTTACATGGAGGCACGACGCCAACTGGCTCTGGCCGAACAACAAATCCGAGTACAGTTGCGGGTTCAGAGTGCTGAGCAGGAAATGCGTTCCCAAAACTGGGAAGGTGCTCGAACTTTTCTGCTGATGGCGCTTGAACAAGATCCAAACAACTCACAGGTTCAGTCACTACTCGAAGAAATTGAAGCCAAGCAAACCAATGCACGCCTGGTTCTGCTGGTAGTCCTGCTGATGCTGTTGCTTGTTGGAGGATTGCTAGGCTGGTTTGTTTGGAAATACAGGGAACGTATCGCGGGCTGGATGTCTCAGGAAGATCCACGACAGCAAGCTCGTGCAAGAGTCTACGCAGAAGCACAAGCTGCAGCGCAAGCGGAAGAACAACGCAAGTTCGCTGAACAACGAGCCCTGGATGAACAACACTTTCAGGAAACCCTACGGAAGACCCGAGAGTTGTTGCGGCTGGCGCAGCGCAAGGACACAGAACGTCAGCACGCTATGCGGCTGGTTGACTTTGAAGCTGAGATCAACCTGATCGAGCGACAAGCACTGGAAAAGCAGGCTCCCTTACGACAACTGGCGGGAAAACTCCTGTTCATCCAGCAAACCCTGCGCAGCCTGCGCTTCTACGTCCGGGCCCGCACAAGCCAGCGTGCAGAAGAACAACAACGCCGGCAACAACAATCAAAACAACAGAAACGGCAACAGCCTGGCTCTTCACGAACCTCTGCCATCGGGCAAAATTATTACGAACTCCTGGGTATTTCTCCAAAGGCAACAGTCAGTGAAATTCGGAAGGCTTATCACGAGAAGCTGAAAGAATACCATCCAGACCGACATCAAAATGCTGAATTCGACTGGATTCGTCAGCAAGCTGAATCAATGACCCGACTGCTTGGTGAAGCCTATGAAGTGCTGGTTCACGAAGAACAACGCAAGCGCTATGATCAGCAACAACAGGCACGTTCATGATTGAACAATTCTTCGATTGCCCCTATTGTTGGCAACGTATCTCTATCCTACTGGATCCTTCGGAGGTAGAGTTGGACACGATCGAAGACTGTGAGGTCTGCTGTCGGCCAATCCGCTTCAAAGTTCATCTCAATCTCGAGGGCCAGGTCCTCGATTTCTCTGTTCTCCCTCCGCACTGAGACAACAATGCAACGAATTTGGGCCATCGTTTACCTGCTCTTTCAGAACAACTATGTGCGCATTGGTATCGTCCTTGGCACAGCAGCCGGCTATTGGGGATATTCATGGATTCCAGGAGGAGACCCAATCCTGACTCCTGTGGTTGGGGCCTTTCTTGGCTGGGGGATTGGAGTCTACTGGAGTGAAATCTTTCCAGCACTGCAAGCGCCTCGCTCTCGGCCTAAGCCAAGGTTTCAGGTTCATCAGGGCGGTAAGCGACGCTGAGGGGGTGTGAACGAATCTGGTCTTGGTAAGTACGTTGCTCCGACGGCTCTAGGAGCTGCCTATGCCTTGGCACGAATGGGGCTACTGTTCTTATTTTTGCCGGAACAAGTTGCTCTCTTCGATTTCAACCTGCTCTTTCTCGCAGGGGTGTTGCTCGGCTTCACCCTGCGTCCCGTTGTCAAACCAATCTTCTGGACCCGTAGTGTTGGTACCGTAGTCATCCTACTGCTGCTGCTGGGCATTGGCCCCACTGGAAAGCTGCTGGAAGGAATGGTCCTGGGCACCCCAATGGATGAAGTGACGCAAGGGCTCTTGTTGGGAGAATTTGGTGCCGCCCTGTTGGTAGCACTGGTCGCTCCCTGGCTGCTACCTCCTGCACAACGCTTGCTTGACTGGAACCGGCTGGGTCGCAGACTGCGCCAAGGACTCCTCGGTCGGCAACGCCTGCTCGAAATGCTCTGGCTAGGAGTTGTCTACGTTATGCTATTCCTGGGTACACAAGCACTGATTCAGGCCAACTGGGAGTTGTCTTCCTGGTGGACCCAACTGCAGTCTTTCCTGCTACTTCCACCAACCTCTATCGAAGTCAAGCTGGGCTTCCTGCTACTACGGGGCTGGTTGCTGCTGCTGGTGCTCCTGCCTGTCTGCTTGACCCTGACCCGTCAACCCCTGGAACTCTGGATTGTACTCACCTCACTCCTCTTTGTTGTGGCTGAATTCACCCCCGCCTTTGTCTACTTCCAACAAGTTCCACCAACCCTTCTGTTCGACCAGGTCAGTGGCGGTCTGATTCGTCAGGCAATTTTCGCTGCACTGATTGCCTGGCGCTGGCACTTGGAACCACTCTCTGAAAAAATCCCGAAGTAAGACCTTGCAACCCAGCAACAGATCGTTATAATCCTCTCTTTTTTTACAATTTTGCACTGAAACAACCCTCGTTTCCTGCGCATGATCACCTTCGCTCCTACTGCAGCTCCTTCGGCTGGTGGTCAGGACTCCCTGACCCGCGCTGGCTTCATTGGCCTGATTGGCCGTCCAAATGTAGGCAAGTCCACCCTACTCAATCGTCTGATTGGACAGAAACTAGCAATCACAGCAAACAAACCACAGACTACCCGCAATCGACTACTGGGCATCCGCACCATTGGTTCATCACAACTGATCTTCATCGACACTCCTGGCATCCACACCTCCAGTCGTGTCATGAACCAAAAGATGGTGAGTTACGCTGTTGAGACGCTGCAGGAGACCGACTTCAACTTGATGCTTGTTGAACCTCTGCGTCCCGGACAAGATGTCCCTGCTGAAGACCAACTGGTCCTACAGCACCTGCAAGGTCGAGCCAGTAACACGATCCTGGCGATCAACAAGATTGACGGCCTTCCCTACGAGACGGTTCTGCAAAGCCTGGAACGCTATCGAAAACTCGCAGAATTCGCAGAACTGATTCCGATCTCTGCGCTCAAGTCGCATAATCTAGAGCGTCTCTGGGAATTGCTGCTGAAGCGCCTGCCAGAAAATCCATTTTTCTTTGCAGAAGACCAACTGACTGATGCCTCGGAGCGATTCCTCTGTGGAGAATTGGTACGCGAACAACTCTTCCGTCACCTGCAACAGGAACTTCCCTATTCTGTCGCCGTTCAGGTGGAATCTTTTGAAGAAACTCCCAAGCGGTTGCACATTGTTGCTAACATCATCGTCGAGCGTGAATCGCAAAAGGGGATCATCATCGGCCACAAGGGCCAACAATTGAAAAAAATCGGGACCGCTGCCCGACAACGTATTGAGACTCTGCTGGGACAATCAGTCTATTTGTCGCTACAAGTTCGAGTACTTAAGCAGTGGAGTCGCCATGAACATTATCTGCAGGCTTTCGGGATAGAATAAACCCGAGACTGTCTTGAAATCTGCCGTTCCTTTCAACTGAGCAACGATGAAGGCTTACCTAATCATCACTACCCTCGCCGCCGTTGCAATCATGGTTGCTACCCAGCATTCCATGGAATTGACTCTTGCAGCCGCTGCTCTCTGGATCCTGCTCATGATGCTGCTCTGGATCCTGCGACGCAACACGGAGGTTGTCTCCGCCAGTTTTTCTCAAACAGCCTCCTTCGCGAATGAATCACCTAGAGTAGCTCCGAAATCAGTATCTTCTAGAAGTACCGAAACCTTTACAGGCTTGGACAGCTCTGTCTTCGCACGCTTTCGCGAGAACCTGGAACAAAACGAACGCAAACAGGGAAATTTTGCTCCTGCACCAAAAGACGAACCTACAGAAGTCGTTAACCTGAAGCGCCAAACTGAGCAGCCAGAGCCTGCGGATGGATTTGAACAGGCACTAGCGACCGCAGAGCAACAGCCTCCGCCTCCCAAGGATCGAGTCACTATCCGACGTCGCAATAACAGCACTGCGAAAGAACGACCGCGAGCTCAAACCCTACG
>PBZZ01000125.1 GCA_002730365.1 Deltaproteobacteria bacterium | reverse complement strand
GCCGAGTCAATAATATTCAGTTGTCACGACGTTATCTCTTCATTGGCTTTGAGATGCTGCGGCGATCGCAGGGAAAATATGAAGTCGCAGGATTATTCGAAGAAGCAACGATTTTAATCAGAAAAAATCGACGCAAAGCTTGGGAGTTGCTGCATGATCTAAGGCTGGATATGACGAAGCCAGAGCAACTTTTGCAGTTGGGAGCCCTATCTCTAGAATTCAAAGAGTGGAATACAGCACAGAGCTGCTTTCGTGAGGTCCTGCTAAAGGATCCGAAAAATCGACAAGCACTTGATGGGATGAGAGCTATCCGACAAGAGTGGCTGGCCTTAGCAAGAATTGAGGCTGACAAAAATAACTGGCAAGAATCTGTGCTGGGGTATCAACTTGTCATCGGCGTGGAAGCGGACGAGGAGATCTTGGAAGAAGCTTTGGAAGTCGCCAAGGGGCTCGGGAATCCTAAAACAATTCGTGAGTTCGAGAGAGAGCTTGCCTTACAGAAGCAAAAAGATCGCCTGGCTACCGCCAATCAGCATTTGGAAAGAGCTATGATGCTTGAGGGAAAACGACAGGGGCCCGCAGCAATTCAGGAATATCAGCGATCAATCATTATGTTGCCGCAGCATAAAGTTTTTGTGCAAATGCTGGATTGCTGTCGCAAATTTCGTTTAGACAATCACGCAGAACAGCTCAGTGAATGGTTTGAGAGAGTACAGGAAGCAGACCCCGAAGAGGAAATTCCACCACTAGAGATCGACTGAGTCATGTAACTAGCTGGTTCACGAAGTCTTCTGTTTTAATAGTACTTCGCGCTTAATCACTCCTTGCGTTATGTAAACTTCGACAGTAAAACTTTTCTCCTCAGAATTCAATTTGTAGGGTATCTCAAAGAAAAAATCATAGGACCCACCAGCTAATGTCATTGGGATGTTGTCGACATAGATGGCTTGTACCGGTTCAAAGGAACTAACTCTGAGATTCCAGTTTCCTTCAGGCTCTGAAACAAACGCTGAACTTTCATTGAAAATCAAAACATTTTGGGTTTCAGATTCAGAGAACTTTTCAGCACCGCTTGGGCTATCACCTGATAGTTCACCTATTGATTCATGTTCAGCCGCACATCCCAAAAGAAAGCCAATTAACAAACACAACAACAACCTTTTCATATAGCCTCAAGGAGAAGGATTCACTCTTTGTAATTCAATCGTACAGATCTCACCATTGATGTCCCACTCACTGCCGGGGTTTTCCTCAAGCAGTAGTCTCTCGCAAAGGGTTTCGGTACAAACAAAATCCTTATAAGCACTGAGCGCTTTGCCAACAATATCTGAAGACTTGTACCTAATTTGGATACGGTCCATGACCGCGAGGTCTTGTTCCTTACGCATGTGCTGAACTTTGTTCACAAATTCCCTCGCAAGCCCCTCTTTGATAAGAGACTCATTTAATTGAGTGTCAAGTGCGATGGTTACACTACCAGAAGACTCTACCAACAGACCTTCCCTCTGTGAACGTTGAATAAGAACATCTTCAAGTGTCAGCGTAACCTCTCCGTCAGCATGTTGTAAGGTAACACTACCTCCATCCTGCAATCTTCGAATGTTTTCCAAGTCAAGCGTCTTGATTTGATCAGCAACCTCCTTCATACGCTTGCCCAAACGTTTCCCTAAAACTCTAAAATTTGCCTGTGCGCTCAACCCAACTAGATCCTCCTCATTTTCGGTGAGGACTAATTCCTTGATGTTTAATTCATCCAACAGCAACGCATCCAGTTCATTCAAAATTCTCTGTGCCTCTGGATCACGTGTTATCAAAAATAATCTTTGTAGCGGTCGGCGGATTTTCAACTGATGCTTGGCTCGAAGAGCACGGCCCATGTTAACTGCGGCAAGCACAAGATCCATTCTTGCCTCCAACTCTGAATCTCTTGAATTTTCATCTACTACCGGAAAGTAGTCCAAATGTACGCTTATTGGATCGTCTTCCCTGCGAAGTGACTCATAGATTCCTTCTGCAACATAAGGCACGAAGCTAGCGATAATTTTCGAGAGATCTCTCAGCACCAAGAACAATGTAGCATAGGCAGACATCTTATCTTGCCCCCTACCATCTTTCCAAAAGCGGCGTCGACTGCGTCTCAAATACCAGTTCGTTAGGAGGTCAATAAAGTGAACAAAAGGGGCGGATGCTTTGTTCAATTCATAAAGATCCATTGCAGAGTGAACCTCCGCAATGAGTCCTTGCAAACGACTCACAATCCAACGATCCAACGGATTCGTTTTTTCTACAGCTAGATTTTCTTCGGTCGGTTCCCAACCATCTATTTCTGCATAGGTTGAAAGGAAGGAAAGTGAATTCCAAAGAGGCAAGAGCACTGAGCGAGTTACTTCAACTAAGCCTTGCTCAGAAAAACGTAAAGATTCCCCTTGAACTGCAACAGAGTTGAGCATGTATAGTCTGATTGCGTCAGCCCCATATCGATCCAGCATCTCAACTGGATCAGGATAATTTTTGAGGCGTTTGCTCATCTTCTTGCCGTCTTCCGCTAAAATCAGTCCGTTTACGATACAGTTACGAAATGCGGGAGCGTCAAACAAGGCCGCAGCGTGAACCACGAGGGTATAAAACCAACCGCGTGTTTGATCTAGACCTTCACAGATAAAATTTGCTGGAAAATTTTCTTCGAATAGTTCCTTGTTTTCAAAAGGATAGTGCTGTTGTGCGTAGGGCATTGCGCCTGACTCGAACCAACAATCCAGCACTTCAGGAACGCGTCGATAGGTTTTCCCATTCTTGTGGATCAATAGATCATCTAAAAAATGCTTGTGCAGATCTGTAATTTTTTGACCAACAGCCTCCTCCAGACCAGCGACGTTTCCAAAACATAAAATATCCCCGTCCTCACTCCGCCAAATGGGTAACGGTGTGCCCCAATATCGGTTACGACTTATTGCCCAATCTCTGGCACTTTCCAACCATTTGCCAAAGCGTCCATCACGAATGTGTGTTGGCACCCAATGAACAGTTTGGTTATGAGAAACCATTCGGTCTTTGATTGCCTCGACGTTGACAAACCATGTTGAGATAGCTTTGTAAATCAGTGGAGTGTCTGTTCTCCAGCAGAATGGATAGCTATGCTGAATCGTGTCCTGCCGAAATAGTGAGTCTTGCGCTTTCAATTGACGAATAATGGTTTTATCAGCCTCCTTGATATTCATTCCTGCGATAAAATCCATGTAATTACAGAAATTCCCCTCTGTATCCACAGGATCAAAAACAGGAATGCCTTCACGCTGACAGATTCTTAAATCATCCTCACCAAAAGCAGGGGCTTGATGCACGATTCCCGTACCACTTTCATCACTGACATACTCATCCAATAAAACACGTCTTGCCATGGAAAGATCGACTCTCCCATCGGCGAATCGGAATATTGGTTCATACGCTAGATCTTCCAACTCCTTCCCATCACACCGCTTAATAATTTGATAACTGCCTTCCTCAAAGTATGCCGAAAGACGTCCTTCACAGATCCAATACTTTTCTTCAATTCCATGGGGCTGCAAACAGACATAGTTCAAGTTCGGACCTGCACAGAGCGCAAGGTTGGAAGGCAAAGTCCAAGGAGTGGTTGTCCAAGCGAGGATAAAGGTGTTTGGTTCTGATGTTAGGGCAAATTTAACGGTCACCGATGGATCTTGGGTGTTTTTGTAGTTCAGATTTGCTTCGAAGTTTGAAAGTGGGGTGGAGACTCTCCATGAATAGGGCATCACTTTGACGCCCTCATAGATGAGTCCCTTTTTCCAGAGTTGGTCGAAGACCCACCAAACCGACTCCATGAATGTCAGATCCATTGTCTTGTAGTCATTGTCAAAGTCGATCCAACGCGCCATTCTTTCTACGGTTTCTCGCCATTCACCTGCATAGCGGAGTACAATCTTGCGACATTCCTCGTTAAAGTTCCCAATTCCAAATTCTTCAATATCTGGGCGTCCCTTCAGGCCCAAGGTCTGCTCAATCTCGTATTCAACTGGCAACCCATGACAATCCCATCCAAAGCGTCTCTCTACTCGATAGCCCTGCATGGTTTTATAGCGAGGAATTACATCCTTAATTGTTCCTGCCAACAAATGACCATAATGTGGCAGACCAGTCGCAAAAGGAGGTCCATCATAAAAAATGAATTCGTTACCAGCCGGTCGCTCCTCCACCGATTTGCGGAAGATGTTTTCTTTTCTCCAAAATTCAAGAATTTGAGATTCCAGTTCAGGGAAATTGATTTTGTTTGAGACTGATTTCATTAGGAGTTAGCCACACGTGAGTTGAGCAAATATGGAACACAAAGGGTCTTCTTTATTCGAAACATCTTAACTTTTTGCTTGCAAAGAATTTGCTAAGATACTGGCAGACTCGGCACGACGCAAGCAAGGACAAAAGCTTTAAGTTTGCCTTTAGTTGAGTCTGAGACTTGATGATGCTTGAATCTTCTTTCGCAAGTGCTAAATTTATAATATTAGTTGCAATCTTAATTTCGCAATGAATTAGAGCGCAATACAACTACTCATTGGAAACTGTAATGGTGCAGAGTTCCATCGATTCCTGTCGAGGAGAGCTTTATGGAAACGATCCGCATTTTTGATACTACGCTTCGCGATGGCGAGCAGTCCCCTGGTTGTTCCATGTCCACGAAAGAAAAGCTACTACTGGCTCGGCAACTGGATCGACTAGGAGTAGATGTGATTGAAGCAGGTTTCGCAGCATCGTCCCCCGGGGATTTTGAGAGTGTTAAGCAAATTGGACAACAAATTAGTCGAGCGAAGGTAGTTTCACTTTGCAGAGCCAGTCTCTCAGATATTGAGCGAGCAGTTGATGCTCTAAATGAGTCTGAAAACTGGGGAATTCACACTTTCATCGCATCCAGCCAACTGCATATGAAATACAAGTTGCAGATGGATGAGGACGAAGTGCTTAAGCGCTCGATTGAGGCCGTTGAGTTTGCACGCAAACACACAGATTATGTAGAGTTCAGTGCAGAGGATGCAACCAGAAGTGAACCAGCATTCTTGATAAAACTTTTCTCTGCTGTCGTGAGAGCTGGAGCAAATACCCTCAATGTGCCTGACACTGTAGGTTATACAACACCTGATGAAATGTATGAATTGATCAAAATACTGAGAAACGAAGTGTATCAAGCAGATCAGGTAGTTTTCTCAGTCCATTGCCACAATGATTTGGGAATGGGTGTAGCTAATTCACTTGCTGCCGTGAGAGCTGGAGCTCGACAGATCGAATGCACGATCAACGGTATCGGTGAGAGAGCTGGTAATGCTGCGATGGAAGAGATTGTGATGGCTATGAACACCCGTCAACAGTACTTCAACCTCCAGACAAATATCGTCACTGAGCAGCTTTACCCTACAAGTCGCCTACTTACTCAAATCACAGGTGTTGCAGTTCAACCCAACAAGGCAATTGTTGGGGCAAATGCCTTTGCACACGAAGCTGGAATTCACCAACATGGGGTGCTGAAGAATGCTTTGACCTACGAGATTATGACTCCACAGTCAGTTGGTATAAGGCAGAGTCAGCTTGTTCTCGGAAAACATTCTGGACGTCATGCACTGAGTGAGCGTGTGAAGTCACTTGGCTTCGAACTGAATGATGTGGAACTAAATCACATCTTCAAGGAGTTCAAAAACCTCGCTGATGTCAAGCGACAAGTCTTTGATGAAGACATTGAGGCACTGATCACCAATAATGTTCGCAAACAAAATAATCGTTTTGAACTACAGCATTTGACTGTCACCTCCGGAACGACTTCTGTGCCTACGGCAACAATAACAATGAGAGTAGGCAACAATGTTATTCGCAAAGCAGGCTTTGGCGATGGCCCTGTAGATGCTGCATTGAACACGATCAAAAAGATTACCGAACAAAACTGTACACTGTCTTCCTACGTAGTGAAAGCAATCACAGGAGGCACTGATGCCCAAGGAGAGGTTAGTGTAACTGTTGAACATGAAGGACAGCAAGTTACAGGACGTGGAGCTCACACAGACATCATCCTTGCAAGTGCACTCGCATTCGTACATGCCCTTAATCGACTGGAAGCAAGATCATCTTCGATAAGTCTGATGACTCCTCTCCATCAAGAAGCTTCGGCAGTCTAAGGGCTGATTGACAGACGGGTCTTGATTGACCCGTCCAACCTTCCCTAAGCGTTACTTTCCATCCGCACCCCCAATTACCGTCGAGGTTCTGGAGCAATCATTAATGAAAACGTATCGGGACGCCTCCAAGGAATTTGAGCCCAGGTGGCGTCAACATTGGGAAACTCAAAAAATTTTCAATACCCCCAACCCAAACGAAGAGGGATTTGACAAGCAGAAGCCAAAATTTGTTGTCCTCGACATGTTTCCTTATCCAAGTGGAATTGGACTACACGTAGGGCATCCACTTGGTTACATTGCAACTGACATTCTTAGTCGATTCATGAGAATGCGTAGCTATAATGTCCTGTATTCAATGGGGTTTGATTCCTTTGGACTTCCCGCCGAACAGTATGCAATCCAGACCGGCCAGCATCCCAGGATCACTACAGACAACAATATTCGGAATATGCTGCAGCAACTAAAAATGCTGGGGCTAAGCCATGATCCAACAAGGCGATTCTCAACAACAGATCCAGATTACTTCAGGTGGACGCAGTGGATCTTTCTCCAAATCTACCATTCCTACTATGATCCTACTGTAAGTTGGCAGGGGCCTGATGGTTACATGTCCCAAGGTAAGGCTAGGCCAATTGCAGAGCTAAAAGAAAAGCTTCTAGCTGGTGAGTGGCTACTTGATGGTGATGGCACCCCACAACCGACCGTATATTTTCCTGGGGGTCGACTAGCGAAAGATGATGAACTGAGAAGTGCCCTCGACAAAGCAAGACTCGCTTACGTTGAGGAGTCACCCGTCAATTGGTGTCCCCAATTGGGTACCGTACTCTCTAACGAGGAAGTAACAAACGATGGCCGCAGTGAACGAGGAGATTACCCTGTTTATCGGAGACCACTTCGCCAATGGAACCTCCGAATCACCTGCTACGCAGACCGATTAATTCGAGATCTGGAAGATGTAAACTGGCCCAATGGTGTGACGGAGATGCAGAAGGCTTGGATCGGCAGAAGCCAAGGAGCCCGCATTGAATTTCCAGTTCAGTTGAACAACGGGAAGCAGGAGCGTATCGCCGTATTTACAACTAGACCAGACACGCTTTTTGGAGTGACATATCTAGTGCTAGCACCAGAACATCCGCTGGTTCAACTAGTAACTGCAAAGGATCAAGAGTCGAATGTACTCGCTTTCCAAAAGAAATCAGCAAGAATTACATCCATGTCTGCTGGCGAAGATCCGGAAAAGAACGGGACTCCCACGGGCGGATTTGCAATTCACCCAGTTAGTGGAGATCAGATTCCAATCTGGATTGGTGACTACGTTTTGATGGAATATGGGACAGGTGCTGTGATGGGAGTTCCTGGACACGACGAACGAGATTTCTTGTTCGCCAAAAAATATCATTTACCCATCATACCTGTAATTCAGCCTCCATTTAGTTGGCTCAAGTCAGAGGCTCTTCAGGAAGAAACAAGAGTTGGTACAGAAAAACAACTACTGGATTTGTACCGCCTATCGCCAACAGAATTTAAAACTTCTTACACTGGGCCTGGAACCTGTTTCCAATCAGCTCATAAGAATTTGAGTATTGATGGACTAGACAATGAAACTGGTAAGTTGAAAGTCGGAGAGTGGCTCGCTGAAAAAGAATTGGGGCGACCACAAGTGCAGTATAAATTGCGCGACTGGCTCTTCAGTCGACAACGATACTGGGGAGAGCCCTTCCCAGTCGTTTTTGATATCGAAAATGGCCTACCGTATCCTCTAGACGATAATGAGTTACCCGTTCAACTACCCGAACTAGATAATTTTGCACCTAAGGGCAGTGAAGATCCAGATTCGCTACCTGAGCCGCCCTTGGGTCGCGTGGAAGACTGGGTAAATGTTCATGGTGTAATCCTTCCGAATCAATGTGTCCGTTTGGTCAGTAAAGAACAGGTATCAGAAGGATTTCTTGAAGTTGAGGGTAAGCAGCTAAGCGTTCAGGTTTTTCAAAGAGACATGAATTCCATGCCCAACTGGGCTGGATCCTGTTGGTATTACTTACGTTACATGGACGCTTGCAACGATCATGAGATGGTAAACCATGATATCGAACGCTATTGGACATTGGATGGGAGTTCTCCAGAGCAGAAACCAGCTGGCGCAATTGATCTTTATGTGGGGGGGACCGAACACGCAGTACTACACCTTCTGTATTCGCGCTTCTGGCACAAGGTACTTTATGACCTGGGACATGTCTCAACTAAAGAGCCCTTTCAACAATTATTCAATCAGGGAATGATCACAGCAGATGCTTACAAGGATTCCAGAGGGGCTTATGTTGATATTCATGAAGTGGAGGTAAAACACATCAATGGAGAGGCTAGGGCATTCCACAAACCCACCGGAAATGAGCTTGAAATTGATCCTGGAAAAATGGGGAAACGCTACAAAAATGGAATCCCTCCTGAGGAAATATGTGATCTTTACACCACTGACACTTTCCGGTGTTACGAGATGTACCTGGGGCCCTTGGATGCCGGAAAGCCCTGGAAGCAGGAATCGATTATTGGAATTCAACGTTTCTTGGCCGGAATTTGGAATCTAATGGAGACCACCCTACCAGATGCAGAAGTCACTATATCCACTGAACTTGAGCGAATGATGCACAAGACCATCCGCAAGGTAACCGAAGATGTTGGACGTCTGCGGATGAACACTGCAATCGCAGCGCTGATTGAATGTAAAAACGAATTTTCCCGCCAAGAAAAACTACCAAAAAGTTATTT
>PBZZ01000124.1 GCA_002730365.1 Deltaproteobacteria bacterium | reverse complement strand
GCTGATGTACTGGTGATGCCTGCGGCTCCAGATCATGCACCCCGAGACCGCAACACTACCGGAGATCCCGTCTTCAATGGAATCTGGACCCTCTGCGGTACCCCCTCGTTGACCCTTCCTCTCTTTCAGGCGGAAAATGACATGCCAATCGGGATGCAGTTAGTCGCTCCTCGTGGAGCCGATGCTCGGCTACTGCGTGTCGCCCAGTGGCTCTGGGAGCAACAGAGTTGATTATCTTGCTGAGGTAGCACTTTCGATGTTCTTCTAACTTCAGTGAGTTTTGGACTGCTCATAACTTGCTGTTTAAGGCTCTACTTATTGGGGAGCTGCTAACATATTGATCAGAAATCATCAGTGTGGAAATGAGATCACCTCAATTGTCATGAATAGGCCGATTAGATACTGTTGAAGTTAATGAAGAGTACTCCAAAGCAGCTCAGTCGGCAGTGGCTCCAAAGCAGGGCTTACATTTTATGATTAAGGATGGTAGAGAATTTTTGAAATTGTGTCGGCCTCAAGCATACAACTTTATTTTTGCGGATGCTTGGCCAGGTAAATACAGCCATCTCCATTTTGCACTGAGTACATTAGCCGTCAGTGGGCTCTACCTCATTGATGACTTACTGCCTCAGAGTAATTGGCCAAATCATCACCAATTAAAAGTTGATGATCTCCTGTCCTTTTTCAATCAGCTAGACTCCTTTGCTATAAGCCACCTGCATTGGGATTCTGGTTGTGCTGTAATCACTAAACTCAAAGAAGATGCTTTTGAAACGGAGTTGATAGCGTGGGAAGACTACAAATTCTTATTTTCAGAAGAGACTTTTTAAAAAATTAGTGAAATTAGACTACCTCAATTCGTAGCAATTGAGCCACCTGTCGCATTTTTTCCGGTGGACCAATCAGAAACAGTTCGTCATCTGCTTGAAGGATTGTTTCGCCCGACAAATCCAGCAGCATTTTCCCCTGTCGGCGAAGAGCCACCAAGCTCACTCCATGCTCTGCACGAAGATGGATTTTCTGTAACGACTGGCCGGTCCAGGAGCAGGCAGCATCCAGCAGCAAGGTCGTTACTTGAATTTCTGGATGAAGGTTGGGTTCCTGGGAAACCTCAGTGGTTTCAGGAAGAGCTTCCTGACGCAATAGGCCATAATTCCCAGAGCGCATTTCCTCGACAAGATGATCGATCTCTGGACGAGGTACGAGGTACTGCGTCAATACTCGATCAAAGATCTCCAGCGCTGTTTCAAATTCTTCAGGAACAACCTCATTGGCGCCGAGGCGGCGTAGTTCTTCCACCTCGCGCACATAACGAGTTCGAGCAATTAGGTAAACACTTGGATTGAGTTCTCTGACTGCTGAAACGATCCGTCGAGTTGCCGTTGCTTCTGCGATTACCACCACAACCGTTCTTGCCTGCCGAATTCCTACACGGTTCAACACCGCTTTCTGGGTAGCATCACCATAAACCAGCGGTTCACCCAGGGCTTGCTCACTACGAACCGTATCGGGGTTGGTTTCCAACACCACGTAGGGTACCTGTGCTCGTTTGGCGGCTCGAGCCACGTTGCGCCCATTGATTCCATAACCAACAATCACCAGATGATCCTGCAGATCATAGCGAGAAGAACGAATCTGTAGACGCAAGCCTTTGTAAAGCCCAGCTCGCAAACGTCGAGGCCAGGGTAGGTGTAGCAGGGACTGCGTCAACTGAGGAGCTCCGGCAATCAGAAAAGAGGTGAGCATCATCGTCAGGACGATCACAGTCAGGAAGAGTTGTTCATTGTCCGGACTCAACAACTGGAAGCGGCTACCCGTTGTGTTGAGCACAAAGGCAAACTCACCCACCTGACACAAACTAAATCCTGCAATCCAAGCTTTGCGAAGCGGCATTCCCAATAGAATCGCCACCACCAAAAGTATGAACAACTTGCAGACTAAGACAGCCAGCAAGACAGCCAGCACCAGCCCAAGATGTTCCCAGAGATAACCAATATCCAGCAGCATGCCGGCGGAAACAAAGAAAATACTGGTAAAAATCTCCCGGAACGGCAACACGTGCTCGAAGGCTTCGTGGCTGTACTCGGACTCTGAAATCACCAAACCTGCTAAAAAGGCACCCAGCGCCAAGGAAATACCAACCTGCGAAAACCCCCAGGCTACTGCAAAGCAGATGCTGACAATGCTCAACAGGAACAATTCCGGACTCCGAGTACTGACCACCCGATGCAACATCCAGGGGAGAACATACTGAGATCCCAGCCAGATGAACAATGGTAAACCAAGACCAATCAATACCAGGCGCAACACATCAAGGCTCGATGTATCGAGAACTTCTCCTCCCAACATCGGGGTTACCAGAATCATCAGCACCGCCGCAATATCCTGAAAAATGAGGACTCCCAAAGCTAGACGTCCCTGCATTGTCTCCATCTCCCCACGTTCCTGGTAGAGCTTGAGCACAATGGCGGTGCTGGACAACGATAACAACATCCCAAGAAACCAAGCCTGTGTAGCTGCCCATCCCAGCAGGTAGTGCGTCACGGCAAAGGTTCCCAACATCGTCAGGCCGACTTGTAGTGTCCCACCGACTAGAACGAGTGTACGAATCTGCCAGAGCTTCTTCAGGGAGAACTCAATTCCGATTGAGAAAAGCAGTAGGATGACACCAATCTCTGCCATCACTTCGACCAGGTGTACCTCGTGAATTAGCCCAAAGCTTCTGGGGCCAACCAGCATCCCGGTAACCAGCAAACCGACCAGAATCGGTAAATTCACCTGTCGGCAGCCATAGATTACCACCACCGACAGACTGAAAATGATTACAAGATCTCGTAACAGCGGAATTTCCATCCCGAAACAGCCAAAAATGTTGGAAATGAGAAAGAAGAAGCTCTTGCTCAGAGCCTCTTGCGGTGCCTAGAAAACACGAACGGACTGCGCTATGGCATTATAGACTTTGGCTTGTGAGCCTTTGCTCGCTGCAGCAATTGTTGAGTTTGCTGAGAAGCCTGTTCCAGCAAGGAGGATTGATCTAGGGTTTGCAGGACATGATCTTCAAGCAGGATCTTCCCATTGACCATGACTGTGCAGACATCTGAGGCCTGAGCAGAGTAGACAAGCAACGCAATTGGGTCATGGCGTGGAGCGAGATGCGGTTGGGATGTGTTGAGCATGATCAGGTCTGCCTGCTTGCCAACTTCCAGCGATCCGATCTGGTGCTCCAATCCCAAGGCCTGAGCACCGTGAATCGTAGCCATTCTTAGGACCTCTGAAGCAGGGAGAACCCGAGCATCGTGATTTCTCCACTTCTGGAGCAAGGCTGCCAAGTGCATTTCCTCAAACAGGTTGAGATTGTTATTGCTGGCAGCTCCATCCGTTCCCAAGCAAACGTTCACTCCCTGATGCAACAGAGACTGGATGGGAGCAATGCCATTGGCGAGCTTGAGGTTACTGCTCGGATTGTGGGCAATGCTCACCTTTCCTTCCCGTAACAAGCACTGATCCTGCTCATCAACATAGATTCCATGAGCCGCTACTACGGGAACCTCAAAACAATTAAGATCAGCCAATAATTGCACCGGGGTTTTACCATGCTGCTGTCGGCAGTTCTCCACCTCTTGCTCTGTTTCACAGAGATGCGTGTGCCACCCACACTGTAGCTGCAAGGATTCCTGCAGAATTTCACGCAGGTAACCCGGGCTGCAGAGATAAATTGAGTGGGGGGCCATTGCAACTCGGATCCGGCCTTCTGCTTGGCCATCCCAGTGTTGATGCAGTTCAACCGCATCACGGAGCATTTGTTCGCCTTGACTAGCATTATCAAACAATGTTTCACAGAGGCAGGCTCTTATACCAGCAGCTTCCACCTCTTCAGCAACCTGATCCAGATGGAAATACATGTCATGAAAACAGGTTGTTCCACCTCTGATCAATTCTGCTAGACCTAGACGGGCACCGATTCGTACGTCCTCTAGAGTCAGGTGGTCCTCCAGCGGCTTGATCCGTTCCATCAACCAGGGCCAGAAGTCCAGATCGTCCGCATAATTGCGCATCAGCGTCATCGACAAATGCGTATGGCTATTGACTAACCCGGGTAGCACGATGCAGTCCTGTCCTTCAAGAATTCGGTCCGGCACAAAGTCTTCCGGGATTTCGCCAATCGCAGCGATTTTATCATCGACAATCGCTAGGTCGGCCTGTTCCAAGACCTCGTCTTTCTCGTTGACGGTGACCAGGGTGGTTTTTCTTATCAGTAGCTTCATGAATTGCTCAGACTTGCCAGTTTGCCAGATAATCCTGCTGCTCTTGGGTCAGCGTATCAATCGAAACTCCTGCTGCTTTTAGTTTCAAACGGGCCACCTGCTCATCAATCTCTGTGGGCACTGGATGACAGTCTGCGGCCAGCCTACCCACCTGCCGCACCACATAGCGTGCGGAAAGTGCTTGCAGGGCAAAGCTGGTGTCCATGATTTCCGCTGGGTGACCATCTCCACAAGCAATATTGACGATGTTTCCACCTCCCAGCAGATTCAGCCAATTCCCGTTGGAGAGATGGAATCCTTCAATGTTAGCACGTAACTCTCGACGCTCTGTCGACATTTCCTCCAGGCTCTCCACATCGATTTCTTCCCAGAAATGACCCGCATTGGCCAGCAGGACATTGTTCTTCAGCAAGGGGAAATGTTCCCTACGCAAGGCGTGACGCCCTCCAGTAACGGTTAATACGACATCAGCAATTGGACAGGCCTCTCTAAGTGGTAAGACTCGACAGCCATTCATCATGGCATCGGCTGCCTTGACCGGATCAACCTCACAAACCACTACGTTTGCACCCAGTCCTTGTGCTCGCAGTGCACACCCTTTTCCACACCAGCCGTAACCGATGATCACCACTGTTTTACCAGCCAATACCAGGTTGGTGGAGCGCATCACTGCTTCCCAGGCTGACTGTCCCGTGCCGTGTACATTGTCGAAGAGGCACTTGCAACGTGCATCATTGACCAGCACCACTGGAAAACGCAGTTGTCCAGCTCTGGCACGGGCTCTGGCACGTAGCACTCCAGAAGTTGTTTCTTCGCAAGCTCCAAGCATCTGTTCTCCGTGCTGCCGCTGCGACTCATGGAGTAGCTCGACTAGATCTCCTCCGTCGTCAATCACTACATGCGGTTGTAACTCCAGCGCAATGCTCATGTACCGGCGCATCTCCTCTGGGCTGGCACCATGACGAGCATAAACATGCAGTCCCTCTGCAGCAAGTGCAGCTACCACATCGTCCTTTGTTGATTCAGGATTACTACCTGTGACAGAAACCATCGCCCCACCGGCTCGAAGTACCAGTACTAGGTAGGCGGTCTTGGCTTCCAGGTGAATACAGACTGTCACCCGCTTGCCCGTAAAAGGACGCTCCTGAGCAAATTGATCCTCCAACTGATTCAGGATCGGCATGTTGCGTCGTACCCACTCAATCTTTTGATGACCCTGACTGGCCAATTCTGGCGAAGAGATGATGTTGGACTGCATAATGATTTTTAGTATATTTATTCAATCAGAAATATGAGTAGTATTTTGCCTTTTCCAAGGCCTGCAAAATGTTGAGTGATTCCAGTTTGTGACTTGTCTTTTCGGTGCTTCCTTTACATATTTGCGCCGTTTTGCACATTTTTGTTCGCTATCCAATCCCAGGTAGAGCCCCGCATGCCCAACTTCATCTCACTGGTCGATTTACTACCACTGATTCCGGAACTGATCCTATTTCTGACCTTGGTGGTCGCGATGTTGGCAGATCTCTTTGTTCCTTCCAACCGTCGTAACGACGTGCTCGTCAGCGTTTCATTGGGGGGAATTGTACTGACCATGCTTGCTGAGTTGCAGTTGTATGGCGCCGGTTACACAGGTTTCTACGGCACCGTGGTAGCGGATAACTACTCGATCTTGCTGGAATTGGTGTACCTGCTAATCGGACTGATGACCATCCTGCTCTCGCGGCACTACATCACCGAAAACGAGATGAACTTCGGTGAATACTATATCCTGCTGTTGAGTGCGTTGATTGGGATGATGCTGATGTCTTCGAGTCTCGAGTTGCTGGTGATCTTCATAGGGCTCGAAATCATGTCGATTTCCAGCTACATCCTGGTTGGCATGAAACGCAAGGTGCCTGAATCAGGTGAGGCTGCACTAAAGTACCTATTGTTGGGCGCTTTCTCCACTGGATTTCTGCTATACGGCATCTCACTGCTCTATGGCGCAACCGGAAATACATACCTTCCAGACATGCTGCAGCAACTACGCCTGGGGGCTGTGGAGACTCCGCTGGCTCTTGTAGGTATTGCACTGCTGACCATCGGCCTGAGTTTCAAGGTAGCGATTGTTCCTTTTCACATGTGGACACCGGATGTCTACAGTGGCGCACCAACACCAGTCACCGGGTTCATGTCTGCGGCTGCCAAAGCAGCAGGATTTGCAATCATGATCCGAATTTTGCTGATTGGGATTCCCTTGGAGCAAGTTGAGGGCTGGGAAACGATCCTTGGTTGGCTTGCCATGCTCACGATGACCATCGGCAATCTGGTTGCCTTGCAGCAACAAAACGTGAAGCGCATGCTGGCTTATTCTTCTATTGCACATGCCGGGTACATGATGGTAGCCATTGCTGTAGGCACAACTGCTGCGATTGGTAGCGTTCTCTTTTACGCGCTGGCTTATGCTGTGGTTAGCACTGGTGCTTTTGGCATTCTGGCTATTCGCAATCGTGGACGGATTCTGGAGACTTACGAAGATCTGCACGGCTATGCGCGAACCAATCCGATGCTTGCACTGGGTATGAGCTTGATGATGCTCTCGTTGATCGGCTTGCCTCTGACGGGTGGCTTTGTTGGCAAACTACGGATCTTCGGTGCCGCCTTGGAAGCCGATTGGATTTTGCTGACAGTCGTCGCGGTTCTCAACAGTGCACTTTCAGTTTACTATTACCTGCGAGTCATCGCCTGCATGTATCTGAAGGCAGGCGAAGAAACCTCTACAGTTGTAGAAACTCCACCACGACTGGCTTCTTTCGGAGTCGGTTTGACCGTCTTCGCTACGCTGTACTTGGGGATCTTCCCTGATGACTTTCTCCTACTCATCAACGAGTCCGTGAGGTCTCTGCTCTGAGGCGTCTATGCCAATCAGAGGTCGATATCTTGCATACGGTGCCCATCAACCCAAGGGATTTAGCCTGATTGAAGTAATGATCGTTGTTGCGATTATCGGCATTCTTGCAACCCTGGCTTATCCCAGCCTGGAAGGCTATCTGCAACGAGCCAAGCAAAGCGAAGTCAAAACCAATTTAGCAGCAATCCGTACGGTAGAAAAGCTCTATCATGCCAGTAATGGAAGCTACACCGATGACTTCGCAGCTCTTGGAGTCGGCATTGCGGACGATGCCGTTTATAGCTACGGCATCACGGCCACCGCCAGCAACTTCACCGCCACGGCAACTGCCAACCTGGATGACGATGCAACTGAAGACACCTGGACCATCAACCAAGACAAGCAATTGGTACAAACCACAGACGACCTCGCTGACTAATTTTTTATTTCTCCTGTCACTACCGCTGCTGCTCTCTGGCTGTCTGGCAAAAACTGTCTACTATTCTGATCCGCCCAATTCTGAAGCACTACTGCGCACGTCTGCCTTCTCACTGGAGCGTTTCACAGGACGCCAAGCTGGTTTGTTTCGTGATATATTTATTCAAGAAGTCTATCGAATCCCTAATTTTGACTATTTGGATGAAGTAAGCGAGACACAACGCGAATACACCGCCCTGGTTGCAGCAGAGGTTGAAATTTTTTCTGTCCGTGATGAAGAAGAGACACGTGGGAATACCAGAATTAATCTGCGATCGCGAAATGTGATGATTCAGGAGCCTGGTCAAGAGATCGCGATCCCCCGACAGGCTTTTGAATTTGAAGAAATTCCCTTCAGCGAACGGGTGATGCATCGCACCTTGGATTTGGAGATTCACTTCTCTTTCCTGAACGCTGGGAGCCAACAAGAGCTATACCAGAGAAATGAAAAGATTTCTTTTCAGCAGAGTTACGTAGGAGAAGCGGAGATTTTGGCGATGCCTCCTGCTGACAGCGAAATGATGCGGCTTGGACGCTTGCTTGTGCAGCGTATGTTGGATCGACTGAATCCTGTGCAAAAAAATCGAACTCTTGAACTGGCGGTTGGCACCTCTCCCCTGCCTTGGAGTGGTGATACCTTAGACTTGGGGCATCCAGGAATCCTGCAGGCTAACCGCTATGCTGTAAGTGGGGATTATGACCGTGCGCTGAAAGGCTGGAGTTACGTCGTCTTTGAGCCTGTATCCTTTGGCGAATCCGAACGTTTCACCTTCGGCAGTGAACTCTACACACGATTACGCCAGGCAAGATTACCTCAAAACACGCTCAAAGCTCTATTGCGCTTGTATGGAAAATCCTATTCACTGAAAGAGATAGATCCTGTGCTGATCGCCCTGCTAGAACGTCAAGACTTTCAGCGCTACAGCGCAATCATCAAGTTCTACGCCCGCACCTCGCGGCCTCAAGATGGCCAGAATCTAGCGGCTGCACACTTCAACTTGGGCTCTGTGTATCGATTGCAGCAACGGTGGCCATTGGCAGCTTATCATTTTGCACAAGCCAACGCCTATCAGCCAGGAATCAAGTATGCGCAAGCCTGGACCGACATGCAAATAGCCGCTGGCAGCTACAATCCACTGGATAATTTAGCAGAAAATACTATCGAAGCCGCAGGGACTACATCACCACCTGAAGATGCCTTGGTGCAGCCTCGTGCTGCCAGCGCTATCATTCAGCCTGTTAGCCAACCTGCGGAAATGGAGCCCGCTCGTATTGAACCAGTGGAACTACCGTTTCTTTCTGAAGATCCTGAATTTGGTTTGGAAATCAATTAAATCATCCAAGGAGGAATATGCGTTACCTGATCCTGTTACTGATAGCGACTCTATGTACGAATTTTACGGCATTGGCACGCGAAATCACAGTGACTGGAGTGGCAACGATCTATGACGAAAATATTGGTGGTGCGCGGACTCAAGCCTTGAAAAACGCACAGCGTGAGGCTGTTGAGCAGGGTGTTGGAGCCTATGTTGATGCGACAACGCTGACCCAGAATTTTGAGGTCATCCGTGATGAAATCTTCAGTGCTAGTCAAGGATTCATCAGGGAATTTCAAGTCTTGCGTGAAGGGCGCTCCAGTGGAGGGTCCGCCTACGAGGTAGTGATCCGAGCAGATGTCCAGGACAGCCGAATTGTCGATACTCTGACGGCACTCCGGGTGTTGCACCAGAAGATGGGCAACAAGCGAGTGATGATCGTGTATGCGCCAACCGATCCGAATGCTTTACCCCGCGACATTGGGCCTGTTAGCACAACCTCGTCTGTGATTCGGGATGAATTCAACCGCATGGGCTTTCGTGTTTTCAATGAGCAGGCGATGGAAGAGATTTACCGGACGATTGAACAAGCTGCATTGGTAGATCGCCCAGTAGACAACCTGATTGCCCTAGCTTTGGACCAGCAGGCAGAAATCCTCGTACGCTTCGAACTAGTCGGTGGCAAACGAGATCAGCGTGGTGGTGTATTCTATGCGACCAAGGCGACCGTGAGACTCAGTGTCTATGATGCGAACACAGGCCGACAAATTGCTGACGTGGTCACTTATGGTAAGGAACTTTCCGCTAACCGGCCTGGTTCCTACGACTGGTTCAACATGCTGGGCAAGGCAGGCACTCGGGCTGGTAAAGATGCTGCTCAAGAAGCTATTGATCGAGTGCTGTCTTATTATCAGAGCATTGGCGATATTGGCAACGCCTATCTGCTGGTCTTCCGAAATTACAGTATCGAGGAAGAAGATATGATCCTCGACTATCTTGAAAACACTCCGGGATACCAGCAACTCAGCGAACTCAAAAACACGAATCGCTATATTGAGATCGAGCTATTCTCTTCTGAGAACAAAAGCCGGCTACGACGTCAGATGCGCCGTGATCTACAAGAGAGGAATATTCCTCTGGTAGCCCAAGAAGCTACTGGTAACCGCATCGTCTTCCTCAATCCTCGAGCCCCCGCCACTGAAGAAGTAGCTGCACCAGAGCAGTTGGAAGTACGCCAGTAGCTCACCCTATCCTCATTTTGTTCGATTTCCTTCTGAATGAGGCGGCAGGGATTTTAGTTTGCAACATCAATCCAGTCCGCCTAGTTTTTCCCTCATCATCTACAAACTTTACTCACCGGACTTCGCTATGTTCGGTCACCCACTTTTCTCAGACTTTCTGGAGCACTCATGAGCCAATTTGATGTCGTTGTGATTGGCGCAGGACCTGGTGGCTATGTCGCTGCAATTCGTTCATCGCAGCTCGGACTGAAAACTGCCCTGATTGAAAAATCAACCACCCTTGGGGGAACTTGCCTCAACGTGGGCTGCATTCCTTCCAAGGCCCTTCTCGATTCAACCGAGCACTACTACAACGCCAAAAATCACTTTGCGACCCACGGGATCGATGTCTCAGGACTGAGCCTCAACTGGGACAACATGAAGAAGCGCAAAGACGAGGTGGTTTCTCAGACTTGCGATGGTGTGATGTATTTGATGAACAAGAATCAAATCGAGGTTTATCAGGGCCATGGCAGCTTTGTGGATGCCAATACAATTCAAGTTCGCAAGGCGGATGGCAGTACAGAAAATATTCAGACGAAAAACACCATCATTGCGACTGGTTCTGAGCCTTCTTCACTGCCCAATGTGCTAATCGACAGTAAACGTATTATCACCTCTACTGAGGCGTTATCCTTGCCCAGCGTCCCAGAAACTATGTTAGTGATTGGTGGAGGAATCATTGGTTTGGAAATGGGTTCTGTCTACGCTCGCATGGGTACCAAGGTCGCTGTGATTGAATTCGTGGATCGTCTGATTCCTACTATGGATCTCTCGCTAGGCAAGGAAATGCAGAGAATTCTGCGTAAGCTAGGTATCAAGTTTCACCTGAGCCATGCTGTCCAGCAGGCTGTTGCCAGTGATGACAAGGTCGTGGTGACTGCCAAGAATAAAAAGGGCGAAGAAGTGAGCTTTGAAGGTGAATACTGCTTGGTCGCTGTCGGGCGTAAACCCTTCACAAACAGCTTGGGCCTCGATAAGATCGGCCTGCAAACCGATGAGCGAGGCAGAATCCCTGTCAACGATCAGCTACAGACTACCGTACCCGGAGTTTATGGGATTGGTGACGTCATCCGTGGAGCAATGCTGGCGCACAAAGCAGAGGAAGAGGGAGTGTTCGCTGCAGAAGTCATTGCTGGACAGCGCCCCCACATGAACTATCGGGCAATTCCCAGCGTGCTCTATACCTGGCCAGAAGCCGCAGGTGTCGGCTACACAGAGCAGGAGTTGCAGGAGGTCGGACGAAGCTTCAAAATTGGTTCCTTCCCATTTAAAGCCTTGGGACGTGCCCGGGCAGCGATGGAAACTGATGGGTTGGTAAAAGTGATTGCTGATCAGGAAACCGATGAAGTGCTCGGTATCCACATGGTTGGAGCCCGGATCGCAGACCTAATTGCAGAAGCAGTTGTAGCTTTTGAATATCGTTGCAGCGCAGAGGATATTGCAAGAATATCCCACGCTCACCCAACTTTTGCAGAAGCAATCAAGGAAGCTGCACTGGATGCCACAGACAAGCGAGCGATCCATATTTGATTGATTATCCAGACGATCTTTTGGTCGTCTTCCCCTTTTTTAAAGAATGCCGGTTCAAGGAGGCCAAATGCTGCTGTGCCAACGAGCCTTTGTCGTGCTCTGTGCCAGTTATTTGCTAACTCATAGTTGGGCAATTGCACAAGAAAATGAGCAAAGTGAAAAAGCTCTGTCAGAGACCCAGAATGCATTACAGCAGGTTGAGGATGCGCTTCAGCGTACTGAATCCACAGTACATGAGGCAGAAACCCAGGCTGCATCTGTACAGTCTGAACTGCCAGACACTGCAGCCACTGAAGAGGCCACCATTGATCATGTTGAACTGGCTCGTGATTGGAAAAAAATCTTTGATCAGGCGATGCAGGAATATGAATTTGGAGAACTGGAAAACAGCCTGAACAAGGCTCTGCAAGCTCGTGAGTTAGCAGATCAGCACTTC
>PBZZ01000123.1 GCA_002730365.1 Deltaproteobacteria bacterium | reverse complement strand
TCTTTTTGGACAGATGGGAATTGATCTATTGAAACGCTTGAACTTTGAGGGAGGGTGCTGATGTCGGCACCAGAATTGGAATTTGCTGATCTGACAGATTTTATTTTAAAGATCACGGAGAGAATTTGGGAAGAGAGACACGTCGAAGACATTCGCAAATACTATACTGCAGATTGTCGGGTAGAGACACCAGCCGGCATTACTTTTGATGTGGAAGCAGTAATCCAATCTACCCTAGAAACGTTGAATCAGTTTCCCGACCGTCAACTGCTGGGTGAAGATGTCATCTGGTCCGAAGACCAGACAGACTATTTCTACTCTTCTCATCGCATCTTCTCAACCATGACACACTTTGGAGAAGGGACCTTCGGTAGAGGAACCGGGGCAAGAATTGGTGTTAGGACGATTGCTGACTGTGCTGTCTACAAAAATCAGATTTACGATGAATGGCTAGTAAGAGATCATGCCGCAATTCTGGGCGATATCGGTCTGCCGCTACAGGAATTTGCGCTTACACTGGCAGAAGCAAGATCTGAATCAGGACAGGAACCCATTCACTTTCATAGTCTTGAAAATCGGCCCAAAACTGACGGAATTCGCTTATCCGACAGAGATTCAGCTAAGCATTATGTCCAAGGCTATAGAAATTTGTTTGATGAATCCGCTTTTGGCTGGGTAAAAGAGAGCTACGACAGGGCTGCACAAATTTACGCTCCAGGGGGGATAACTCTTCAGGGCTGGGACAAAATTACCGATTTCTGGTTGGGGCTTAGAGCCAGTTTAAGTCAGGTAAAGTTTACAGCTGATCACTTGATTAATCGCGAAGATCCAAAAGAACCAGAGAGAATCGCTTTGCGCTGGACTGCAACTGGACAGCATGAAGGAAGAGGCCGATATGGTGAACCGAGAGGCAATCCACTTCATCTTTTGGGAATCAGTCACGCAGAATTACGCAGAGGAAAAATTTTACGTGAATGGGTTTTGCTAGACGAACTAGCAATTTGGCAACAAATTTTTTCTAAATTTTGAGTTCTTCTAACTCCTTTTGGACAGGAATTTCTGATGGATATTGTTCGCTTCAATGAATTGATCCCCTGTCGCACTGCCTTCATAGATGCCCATACTCCAGGATCTGATCAGAAAGAAAATTACACCATCATTGGCGCTGGGGTTTCAGAGTCACCCGATCAGCATGTTCATCTCAGCAAAAATCCCGGTTTCAATATTGGGGCAGCTGCACAACCCGCAGGTTGTACAAACTCCTTGCACAGCCATCGGACCGCTGAGGTATTCATCATCCACTCTGGAAAGTGGAGATTTTTTTGGGGCCTGTACGGTGACAAAGGCGAAGTTGTTCTGGATCCAGGTGATGTGATAAGTCTTCCAACGCATATGTTTCGTGGTTTTGAAAACATCACTGAACTTAATGAATCCAATCCAAATGGCTATGGATTTATGTTCGCCGTACTCGGGGGGAACGACTCTGGGGGAGGAGTATTATGGGCCCCACAAGTCATTGAAGTTGCTAAGGCGCATGGTTTGGTGCTGCTTGAGAATGGACTCTTGATTGATACACACAATGGTGAATCAATTCCTGATGGAATAGTCCCACGCAAACCCCTGGAAGGAGCTGAATTGGAAGCATTTGACCAAAACAATATTGAAGACCCAAATCGCGTTCTCGCGAGAAAATCTGAAAGTAGCAGCCTTATTCTTGGCACTTCAGACAAAGCAGCAATCCGTGAAATGCCTGGATTTGAAATCCTTCGGATTTCGGGGATTGAGACTATTGAATTGGGGGATTCAAGTCCCACTGTGTTGATCTGTAACGAGGGGAGTTTTCAAATTGGAGATCAGCTTATCGAGAAAGGAGATGTAGTTTATCTTGATGCAGGGGACTTCAGTACAATTGAGTTTTCCACAGCTTGTGAAGTTTTTTTGGCCACCCCCACTTCTGATCCAGCTGGTCCCACTAAATACTTGTAAGGAGAAAGATATGTCTGGATTAGCTGTAACCCATGTAGGCTCACTCCCTCGCAGGCAGAGGGTGGTCGACCAAATTTTTGCAAGAGAAAAAGACGAACCTTGGGATCGGGTGGAATTTGATAGGATCATGGCAGAAGAAGTGGCTCAAACTGTTCGACTACAACAAAAAGCTGGGGTGACGATTGTCAGCGATGGTGAAACCTCTAAAATTTCCTATGCAACTTATGTTAAAGATCGTTATTACGGCTTCTCAGGCGACAGTCCGCGCCAACCTCCAGCCGATTTGAAAGACTACCCAAGCTTTCTCGAACGTTTAGCCAGAAGCGGCGGTACCCCTCAATATTCTAGACCCTGCTGTGTGGGACCAATCAGCCCTAAGGATTCCCACGATCTTCAAACAGACATCAAGCACTTACAAGCTGCAATGGCTTCTAATTCTGTAGCCCAAGGGTTTATGAATGCGGCAAGCCCTGGAGTGATTGCTCTCTTCTTACCAAACCAATATTACCGAGACCATGAGAGCTATTTGATCGCCTTGGGAGAAGCACTGAAAACAGAATATCAAGCCATCATTTCTTCTGGACTTTCACTGCAACTAGACTGTCCAGATCTGGCCTTGTCTCGACATATGCTTTTTACAGAGAAGTCTGATGATGAATTTCTTGATCTCGCAAGACTTCATATGGAGGTGCTCAACTCTACCTTAGAGGGATTACCTGCTGAAAAAATTCGTCTTCACATCTGTTGGGGAAATTACGAAGGGCCTCATCACTGCGACATCGCTATGGAGAAAGTCTTTGATGTGCTAATGTCAAGCAAAGCCCAATATGTTCTATTCGAAAATGCCAATCCAAGACATGGTCATGAGTGGATAGTTTTTGAAGAGAAATCTGCTCAAATTCCTGACGATAAAATACTGGTCCCCGGGGTTGTGGATACCACAACCAACTTTGTCGAACATCCAAGATTGATTGCGCAAAGACTTGAGAGATTTGTGAACTTTCTGGGTAGGGAAAGAGTTGTCGCAGGGACGGATTGTGGATTTGGAACTTTTGCAGGCTTTGGTGCGGTCGATCCTGAAATTGCTTACGCAAAACTAAGATCCTTGTCAGAAGGAGCCAGTTTAGTCTGAAATGATTGCCCTGAATTATTTATTATGAAACCAACTCAGAATTCATCTAATCAACCAACAGTCCTGATTACAGGTGGTGTAGGCGGAATTGGTAGAGCAATCTGCCTTACTTTGGCGTTGAATAACTTCCAAGTACTTTTCACCTACCGATCGAAGTTCAATGAGGCGCAGCAACTCGAAAATGAACTCGCAGGATCTGAACATCAGGGTTTCCAACTTGATGTAAGTGATTCTAATCAGATTGATAAACTTGCTTTAACCATAGCTAAAAAAACTCACCAGCTAGACTTACTGGTGAATTGCGCCGGAATAACCCGATTTGTTTCTCATCAGGACATGGAAGGCCTAGATGATGAGTTGATTGATCAAATTTTTCAGGTCAACTGGCGAGGTTCTTTTTCAACAATTCGATCATTTAGAAAGCTACTAGAAAATAGTCCTGAAGCGCTGATCGTCAACATTTCATCTATAGCAGGGAAAACTGGTGAGGGAAGTAATGTTGCCTATTGTGCATCCAAAGCTGCCTTAGACTCGATGACCAGATCGTTGGCAAGGGCTTTGGCACCTAAAATTCGAGTAGTCTCTGTTGCTCCAGGAGTGGTCGAAACAGAATTTATCAAAGGATTGGATCCAGAATGGCGGGAAAAACAACTGGGCAGAACACCAAGTGGCTACTTTGCTCAACCAAAGGAGGTGGCAAAAGCGATCCTTCATCTTTTCCAAGATCTAAAGAGCTTGAATGGCTGTCGTCTGGATTTAGACGGAGGAAGACCCCTTGGCTGATAAATCTCTACTTCAGGTACTGCCGTAACCATCCGCTCTTTCCCCTCCTTAGAAAATTTCACTCTCAAAAAAGACCCTTATCAAACCTGAATTCAGCTAAAAGGTCTCAAAAGATCTCCTCGATTAGGACAGATTTTTGCTTGCCAGATTACTCAATCTCTAAGGTTCATGGAGTGAAACCAACTAAATGGAAGATTGATGTTATTGAAGAGACCTCACTATCAAATATCCTCACTCACTGAAGCTCAAGCCCTCCTAGAGCGAATTAAGGAACAATTCCCTTTGACTGAATTCCCCAGTCAACTCTGGGAATACGTATACTACGACACTTTCGATTCAAGACTCTTTAAAAATCAGCAGTTACTACGTCAAGAGACCAGAACTGACGTGGAAGACGAATCTTGGCTTTGCTGGCTTAGTTTAACAGGTAATCGAGTCCTACAGCGCGGGCGTTCCCCTGTTCAAGCATCTGTAATTGATCAACTTCCTTCGATACCGCTTAGACCATTACTGGAGTCCATTATTCACCCAAGGGCTCTCTTAAGTTTGTTTCAAATTTCAGTTAACCAGCAGTGGTTAGTATGGAAAAATAAGGACGAAAAGACCGTTCTTCGGGTGTTGCTAGAATCGACAAAACTCTTCCGTGAAAATCAACTAGAAGATCTCCAAAACCGTCTAGTAATTCTCCCGTTCCGTGGATATCCGAAACCGTCACAGCAAATTAATCAGTTTTGTCGTGAAGAAGGCCTAGAGGAACTCAATGAGGATCTTTTCCAAATTGTTTGCAGCAAATTGGAACTGAAACCTGGAAGTTATCAGCCCAAACCGAAATTAAAGCTTTCTCCCCTTGGCAGAACTGATCAAGCTCTTCGAGCCATTCTAAGTGCAAGCACGAAGGTGATGGATTTAAACCATCAGGGTACGATCGAGGCACCAGATACCGAATTCCTGCATGATTTCAGGGTTGCTTGCCGTAGAGCCCGATCAGCGCTGAACCAACTGAAAGGGGTTTTTCCACCTGAAAAGATTCGAGACTTTCGAGATGACTTCGCTTGGTTAAGTGATCGCACTGGGCCCACTAGAGACCTGGATGTTTATCTTCTTGACTTCAATTCATACCAAGCCCAACTGCCTAAAGAACAGCAAGCTGATCTTGAAGCTTTTCGAGAGCTTCTGCAGACAGAAAATGCCAAAGAGCAAAAACTTTTAGCCAAGGATCTTCAATCCCAGCGGTATCAAAAGTTTCGCTCGAACTGGGAGGATTTTTTAACCGATCAGACTCCTTCTACAACTACTGGAGCAGCAGCAGCAGTTCGCAAGACAGCATCAAAAAGACTCCTTAGAAGTTATCATCGCTGCTTAGCTGAGGGAAAAGCGATTGATCACGACTCTCCTGATGAAGCTCTCCATGACCTAAGGAAGAGTTGTAAGAAACTTCGATATTTACTGGAGTTTTTTGAGAGCCTTTGGTCCGTAAAAGAGTTTCAAGGGATTCTGAAACCTCTCAAAGCGCTGCAAGAAGATCTTGGTCAATTCAATGATTGCTCAGTTCAACAGGAATCTCTAAAAAATTTTGGAGATATGCTTGCCAAGCAGCAACCTGTTCCAGCCCAAACTTTAGTTGCGATGGGGATGCTTGTCAGTACCCTGAACCAACGACAGGCTGAGGCGCGTCAACGGTTCCGGGCAAGTTTTAATGGATTTGCTTCAACGCGGACCCAAAATCGTATCAATCTTCTTTTTCAACAGCCAATTGTTGTTGAGGAGTTGAAATAATGCAAATCTTGGCTTCTTACAATATCAAAGGTGGCGTTGGAAAAACCGCTACCTCTGTGAATTTGGCTTTTCACAGTGCACATGAAGGTGCAAGAACACTGATTTGGGATCTTGATCCGCAGGGAGCAGCAACCTTTTATTTTAGAGTTCGGCCAAAAATCAAAGGAGGTTCAAGGGCTTTGCTGAAAGGTCGTCATGATCTTGCTGATCTGATCAAAGCAACTGACCACGAAAACCTCGATCTGTTGCCTTCTGATTTTTCATACCGGACGATGGACCTCCTGCTTGACGACACAAAGAAGCCTAATGAGCGACTCAAGACATTGCTGAGTCCTCTAGCAGGGGAGTATGACTACGTTTTTCTGGATTGCCCACCAGGGCTGACATTGCTATCAGAAAGTATTTTTGAAGCTGCGAATGTCCTTGTAGTACCGGTCATACCCACCTCTCTCTCCCTCAGAACCCTAAAGCAATTGGTGGAATTTCGTCGCAAGAAGCAATTGCGAAATTTCAAGATGCTCGTATTCTTCTCAATGGCTGATCGACGCAAGCAATTGCATCGAGACCTAATGCAAATAATGCCTCGCAAATATCCGAATTTTCTGAAAACAAATATCCCATATTCAACTGAAATTGAGCGTATGGGAATAGAGCGAGCCCCAGTAAGCTGCTTTGCAGAAAACAGCAAATCAGCACAGGCCTATCAGGAACTCTGGCAAGAAGTTAAAGCCCACCTCCCGGCCTGGTAATTCAACTTTTCAATCCAATTATTACATGCCTGAATCTCCCGTGTCTGCCCGAAAGACACCTCGTCCTCTTTCGGCATTCCGACGCGCAGAAGCAATGTCCCACGATCTTTCACAGCTACCGGGCAAAGGCCCATCGTATTTTAACGATGTGAAATTAGCCGGATTACTAAGCAAAGAGAGTATTGAAGAACAAATTCAGTGGCTTCGTCGACTAGATGTAGACAGTTACATCCAAAGGGTTGTAAATCCGTCTGAAAACCAAAAGCGCCTCAGTTCTGTTGAAGTTATTCAGCAACTGGGAGGGAACCTTATTCAAGAAGAGATTGAGGGGCCTCTCTATCTGGCTGAGGTTGAATTTCAGATCGGTGTTCTAAAAAGAAGAATTGGGTTTGTTGCTCAAGACCACAGGACTCAACACGGAACTTGGGATCCTAAACATCATCGCCGAGCAGCAGATAAATTGGGGTTCTTTGCTATCCATGGTATGCCAGTGGTGACTTTTATTGACACCCCCGGAGCGGTTGCCACTGCTGAAGCCAATCTTGACAATCAATCGCACAGTATCTCTTTTTTAATTGCCGAAATGGCGAATCTACAGTTGCCAACCGTAGGTATTGTTTTTGGGGCTGGATACAGTGGGGGAGCCATTCCACTAGCAACCACAAATGTATTGCTTGCTACCAAAGATGGAGTATTTAACACAATTCACCCGAAAGGATTGAGCAACATAGCTCGTAAGTACAACCTGTCCTGGCAAGAGTGTGCGAAATTTATGGGAGTTTCCTCCTATGAGCTTTACGCCAGCGGATATTTCGATGGGATTATTGATTTCTCGTTAGATCAGCCTGGAAAGATTTCAAATCTACTGGAAGCGATACTCAGTGGAATTGAAATAACAGAGCAAAACGCTCGTCTTTTCCTGAAAGAAAACTCATTTCTTTTTGATCACTACAAAGAAAACATTGGACATTATCTCAATCCGAGTGAACTCCAGATCGTCGTAAATCGGAGAACTCACAAGCCTCCTACAGGAACTCTAAACGTTTTCGGTTCAGCCTATCGCTTCATGCGTGGGCTAAAGATGCGTCAAAAAATCCAAAGTGAATCACTTAAAAATTACTCTAGACTCAGCAGTAAGACTGCCAAGACCCCAACTGGCACTTTAACGGAAAGGATCGAGCAGGAGCGGCAAGAAAAATTCAAGAAGTGGCTTCAGGCTCCTATAGAACTTCGCTACCAAGAGGAGTTGAACAAACGCTACCAAAGGTTCCTCGAGACTAAAGCAGAACGAGATGTAGAAAGAACGAAACTCTTCGCTTTTTTTGTAGGGGATCCAAAGGACAACTTTGAGAAGGCACTGGAAGAATTAACCCTGGAAGTGTTGATCTATCTTTATAATTTTTGGAAAGACAGCACCCGCGAGAACATGATTCAACTTCATGATTTTCTTCAGGAAGCAACGCTTTCCGAGATCCATGAAAATCCCACACTACTAGACGTTCTGCTTGTACCCGAGGTGAACCAAAGTTTGCAGCAAAACTTCCAGAACATCCTACTCTTTGACATGCTTTACGATGGAGTGATTGAAAGCCTCCCCATGATTGCAGGTGAATTGAAAGGGACAAATCACATTTCACAGCAATCAGTAGAGAAGCTTTTTGAAAATTCTTTCAACATAGCCTTGAAGGAATTTGAAAAGATGGAACTTCAGCTTGAGGGTGATTGGGTGCGACAGAGCTTCTTCAAGTGGCTCGCCCAGTTCATAGCGCAAAAGAACTGTGACGCAGTGATGGCTACTATAAGTGGCTGGAAGAGAATTGTCTATCCGAGGATGTCTCCACCTTTGTTTGGGGTTGTGCGCTACTATTTCTCTGGATTGCTACCTTCGCTTTATAAAGCTCAACTTGGTGAGAGTAAGTTTCAGGGCAAGATCACTCCTCGAAACATCGGAATCAAAGACTTCTGGAATCGATTGGATCAAGCATATAAAGATCTGCTTATTCAGAATCTGTTAAGAGATTATAAGAAGAATCACATTGAACCGAAGCAAATTCTTGACAAGTATTTTGCTAACTTCAAAGAGCTTAACGCAGAAAAGATCACCGCAAATCCCGTCAATTTTCCAGGCTTTCGCCAAGCCATTGAGCAAGCTCTTGACAGTGGGATCGCCCCATGTGGAGTAGTTGCAGGTATTGCTAATTTCACAGATAACAGAGCGACAACTAAGGTCGGTTTGGTCCTGAGCAACACTCGTTTTCAGGCTGGTGCCTTTGACATGGCAAGCTGCGAGAAGGTTTGTCTTCTGCTGGATGAGTGCGCCCAGCGCAACCTTCCTGTGATCTTTTTCATTTCTTCAGCAGGTATGCAAACCAAGGAGGGGGCAGGATCCCTCTTCTCCATGGCAACGATGAACGATCGACTGACACGCTTTGTCAAAGACCATGATCTTCCGGTGATTTGCTTTGGATTCAGAGACTGCGTCGGAGGTGCTCAAGCAAGTTTCGTAACTCATCTATTGGTGAAAACCTACTATCTTTCAGGAGCCCAAATCCCTTTCGCAGGGCAACTTGTTGTTGAGAGTCACCTTCCAGCATCATCCACACTCGCAAACTACCTGAGCCAAAAAGACGGAACAATGGATGGCCTGGTGGAAAATCCATTTGATGAGCAAATTGATCACGCTTTGCGCCAGATTGACCCCAGTATTCCAATGCCAAAGCTTTCAATTCAGGAAGTGATTTCGAGGACACTGACGGGTGAGTATAACCTCTCTACGCAGCTAGATCAGGAAGTTGAATCCCTTGAAAAATCTGAGTTGATGCAAAGCGACATCAAAAGAGTCCTCGTTCATGCTAGAGGATGTACTGCTCAAAGATTGATCCAAGCTTCTGAGGACTATGGCCTAGAAGTCGTCCTCGTCCAATCTGATCCAGATATGGAGAGCTACCCAGCTCAATTGCTTCGGGAAAACGATCGGCTGGTTTGCCTTGGTGGAAACACTCCTCAAGAAAGCTATTTGAATGCGATGAGTGTAATCAGAATTGCTGAGATTGAGGGAGTAGACGCCATTCATCCAGGCATTGGCTTCCTCTCAGAATCACCCCAATATGCCCGCATTTGCCGAGAACATGGTCTGAATTTTATTGGACCACGCTCTGATAACATGGATCTAATGGGAAACAAATCTAATGCGATCAATACTGCAAAGAGGCTTAAGATTCCTGTTGTTCCAGGTAGTGAAGGTGCATTGGCAAATTCATCTGAGGCTTCCAACGTAGCGGAGGAGATTGGATATCCAGTGCTGATCAAGGCCGCCCATGGTGGGGGTGGGAAAGGCATAGCAGTTGTTGAACAGCCAGGTCAGTTGGAACCGATGTTTATTCGGATGTCGAAGGAAGCGCTAAATGCCTTTGGTAACGGTGATTTGTATTTGGAAAAGTTCATCCGCTCATTGAGACACTTGGAAGTCCAAGTTCTTCGAGACCTTAAAGGTACTTCTCATTTGCTAGGAATTCGAGATTGTTCAGTCCAACGAAATTATCAGAAACTCATTGAAGAGAGTGCATTTGATCTACCACAGAAAATTCAAGATCAACTTTTCAAATACTCTAGGAAATTGATTGATGAAATTGATTATGTTGGAGCCGGTACTGTTGAATTTATCTACGATCTGGGAGAGCAAAAAATCTACTTCATGGAGATGAATACGCGTCTACAGGTGGAACACCCAGTCTCTGAAATGGTCACTGGGGTGGACTTGGTCAATCAACAGTTTTCAGTAGCGGAAGGCAATAGCCTTGAAAACTTGAAGATCCGTACACATGGCCATGCAATGGAGCTTCGAATTAATGCTGAAAGAGTGGATTTAGACTCTTCGGGTTTCCTTCGTTTCGTACCAGATCCAGGTAGAGTTACTGAAGCCTACTTTCCTGCCGAAGAAAACATCCGAGTTATTAAAGCTGTCACCAATGGCTCTATGGTTCCGCCTTTCTACGACTCTTTAGTTGCCCAAATCATTGCCTGGGGTGAAGACCGAAAAGAAGCAATTGAACTGCTACTAGATTACCTAAGTAGAGTGAAAATTCATGGCATTTCCACAAATCTGGTATTGGCGAAGAGAATTTTGCAGGATCAGGATTTCCAGGTAGGGAATTTTGATACCCGCTATCTGAAGGGGCTATTTTCAAGGATCAATCCTCAAGAGCTAATCAAGGAATCTAAGCTGGAATCTGGGGGGGCTGCAACTTCACTTGATGAGTGCAGTGTTCGTTTCGAAAATTCGAAAGAGTGGAAAATTCTTTCTCCACAAATGGGAGGCTTTTATCGGTCTCCTTCTCCAGAGACTCCCGCATTAGTGGAAGAAGGCAGTGTCATTAATTTACAGACTCCACTCTGCTTGCTAGAATCCATGAAAGTTTTCAATGAGATTTCCCTGAACTCATTCAAAACTTTAGACGGGAAATCGGTCTACCCTGGGGATCAGCAATTCCGGATCACACGAGTTCTGGCAGAAGATCAGCAGACCGTAAATCAGGGTGATCTACTGTTTGTGATGGAGTCAATAACGCCAAATTAATGAAGATAAATTTTTTGAGGGGAGATAGGAAAGGTCTGACTAGTGAGGAAACTCAGTTTGAAGGAAAAGAACCTCATCCTAGTTGAGGTTCTTATTTGAGAGATTATATTTTCAGAACCTCAACCATTTTCTCGCCAATATCAGCAGGCGTTGGTACCACATAAATCCCTGCGTCTTGCAGCGCAGCCATTTTTTCGGGGGCCGTACCTTTACCCCCGGAAATGATGGCACCAGCATGACCCATCCTTCGTCCAGGAGGGGCCGTTTGCCCTGCGATGAAGCTGACAATTGGCTTGGTCACATATTCTTTGACGAAGGCAGCTGCCTGTTCTTCAGCGTCCCCGCCAATCTCTCCAATCATCACGATTGCCTCTGTCCCGGGATCATCCTGAAACATCCGTAGACAATCAATAAAATTTGTACCATTAACAGGGTCTCCTCCAATTCCGATACAAGTGCTCTGACCTAAACCTACCCCACTGAGTTGACCTACAGCTTCGTAAGTCAAAGTTCCAGAACGGGAGACAACACCAATTTTACCAGGCTGGTGGATACTTCCTGGCATAATGCCGATTTTACATTCTCCTGGGGTAATCACTCCTGGACAGTTGGGCCCAATCAATCTGACCCCCTGGCGTTTTACATAGCTTACGGCTCTCACCATATCTTGGACAGGCACTCCTTCGGTAATGGCCACAATCAGTGGGATATTAACTGCAGCAGCCTCAATAATAGCGTCTGCGGCAAACGGAGGTGGAACAAAAATAATGGATGCATCCGCTTCTGTAGCCTCGACCGCCTGTTTCACAGTGTTGAAAATTGGAACGCCTTCAAAATCTTGCCCACCCTTGCCGGGGGTCACTCCACTGACAATATTGGTTCCATAATCCCTACAACCACGGGTATGCAATTGCCCTTGGGAGCCAGTGATTCCCTGAACCAAGACTCGCGTTCCGCTGTTGACGAGGACTGTCATACTTTCCTTTCAATACTCATTTGAGGTGGTGATCAGGCAACAGCGGCAACTGCTTTTTCAGCAGCGTCTCTTAAACCATCTGCCATTTGGAGGCGACTACCCAGACTTGAATCATTAACGATTTGATGTGCTTCTGCAGCATTAGTTCCCTCCAAACGGACCACAACCGGCACCTTTAGGTCAACATTTTTTATCGCAGCGACGACACCTGCAGCGACCATATCACACCTTACAATCCCTCCAAAAATGTTGATCAAGATGCACTTTACATGTGGATCGCTGGAAATCAATCGAAATGCTAATTCAACTCTTTCCTGGGTACTCCCCCCCCCTACATCAAGAAAATTGGCTGGTTCACCCCCACAAGCCTTAATGATGTCCATTGTGCCCATGGCGAGACCGGCACCATTAACCATACATCCAATAGAGCCGTCCAATCGAATGTAATTGAGGTCGTTTTCTGAGGCTTCCGTTTCAGCAGGATCCTCTTCGTCAAGATCCCTCAATTCAAGCGTATCCTTGTGTCGGAATAAAGCATTATCATCGATTGTGATCTTCGAATCCAAGGCAACGACCCGGCCATCACCAGTGAGCACCAAAGGATTGATTTCAACCAATGAGCAGTCTTCATTCGCAAAGGTCTCATAGAGACCTTGTAAGAGAGCTACTGCGGGTCTAATCAGTTTAGGATTGATCTTGTCAATCTCTAAACCATACGCCAACTCGGTAGCTTGGTAGGGCCTCATTCCAATTGTCGGATCAATGCCAACTTTAAGAATTTTTTCAGGGGTGTTCGCCGCAACCTCCTCAATGTCCATCCCTCCTTCTGTGGAAGCCAGCATCACCACTTGCTGAGAACCCCGATCAACCAGCAATGAGACATAAAGTTCTTTCTTGATGTCCATCCCTTCTTCGACAAGGACCCTTTTGACTTGCTGCCCCTTGGGCCCAGTCTGATGAGTAACCAATTGCATCCCAATAATCTGCTCTGCATTGGTTCGCAGAGCATCCAAACCTTTTGAAACCTTAACACCACCACCTTTTCCACGTCCGCCTGCATGAATCTGCGCCTTCACCACACAGATCTCAGTTCCCAATTCTTCGGCGGCTTTCACCGCCTCATCCAAGGTGGATGCTACTTTTCCACGGGGTACAGTTACGCCGTATTTGGCTAAAATTAGTTTTGCCTGATACTCGTGTATTTTCATCAGTCCTCTAAGAATGGAATAACGACTGTTGATCTTCCTAATAATTCAAGTGGAGGCAAGCAAGAGTTAGTTGCCGTTGAACTAAATTCATTTAAGCATACTCTTAACAGCATCTCTTTCTTCCTCTAACTCTTTACGAGTGATATCTAGCTTACCAAGCGCGAAATCATTCAATTCAACGCCCTGAACAATTTCATAGCTTTCTCCATTGCTCCGCAGTGGGTAGCTGAAGAGTAAACCATCCGGAATTCCGTAACTTCCATCGCTGGGAACCGCTGCACTGAACCAATCTCCTGCTGGAGTGGGCTTTTCCAGACGCATGATTGTATCTAGAGCAGCGTTGGCTGCTGATGCTGCTGAAGATGCCCCTCTAGCGTTGATGATCGCTGCTCCACGTTGTTGAACAACACTAATGAATTCACCTTTCAGCCATTCATGATCAGTAATCACATCAGTAGCTGGCTGCCCCTGAATCAGTGCATTGTAAAAATCAGGATATTGGGTCGCGCTATGATTTCCCCAAATAGCAACATTGCTGACCTCACGAGTTAAAACTCTAGCCTTTTGGGCAAGCTGACTTTTGGCTCGATTTTCATCCAATGCAGTCATAGCAAACCAGCGATCTACACCAATTTTTGGGGCATTGTTCATGGCGATTAGTGCATTGGTATTACATGGATTACCTACTGTAATAACTCTTACATT
>PBZZ01000122.1 GCA_002730365.1 Deltaproteobacteria bacterium | reverse complement strand
TCATGCGTATCACGAAGCGCATCCCATTCCCTATGGAATAGCCCAAGGTCAATTTTACTATCTGATATTGGGGGGGTTGGTTTTTCTGGTGACAGAACTGATTGGACAGGATATTGATTTTTACTCAGAAAACGCCTTGTCAATTCTTCGAAAACGTTGCTGTCACTCTCAGGGGTTAGATAAACCTTATGAACTGCTGTGCCGTTGCGGTCGAAGAACTGAAAACTCGGCATTTCACAGCCTTGTGATTCCATTTCCACTGCAAAACCAAATTGCCAATGCTTTAAAAACAGGCGTAAATCGATGTGACGGCCGAGTACCAATCCCATATTGCCAAAAATTGAAACATTTTCGTACTCGCCAGTTTTCTCGTGGATAGCTTCAGCATTGCGAGTCAGAGCTTTGACTTTACCAAGTTTGGGCAACTCTTGAATCAGCTCACCCCAATTTGCTTCCAAGCGCCTGGCACCACAGCCGCATTTGGTCGCTAAGAGTTCGACTTCGCTTATACCAAGCAATTTGGCGGCATTCCAAGTGGGCAGATTTGGGTGCTCCTGTTTGAGATAAGCCCACTGCTCTTTAACGTTCATTTTTTGTTTAGTTTAAAATTCTGATAGAATCAAAAACTAATAAGATTTTTTTAAAAATAAATTGGTTTTCACATGAAGATAGTAGGGGTGATTTTCTCACCCCTACTATCTTGTTTATCCGATTGATTAACCTCCAAATCCCTGGGGAAGAGTATACTTGTCGGGGCTGCGTGGAATGTCAAAGCGTCCCCGAATCCAAATAGCAGCATTCTCGCTGCAATCTGATGCCCCATGCTGGCCTGAGTTATAGAGTGGATTATAACCATATTTACATAAATTCGCTGCAAAATGGCCTTGTACTCGCTCACCCACAACACCGTATTTAGTAAAAGTGATGCTACCGCCATCAATATCACTAGTACTTGAGCGGACATAACCAGTCCCATTATCATAGTAACTATTACCAGAAGAGCTTAATTCTGATTCAACCGCAGTGGTACCTGAAGTTCGTAAGTTCAACTCACCATCATAAGGTGAGGGTTTAAGGGAAATACGCGTGGTATTGTCATAAGTCTCAAAATAAGCCTGAAGCAAAGATTGGTTGTCGCTACTAATTTTTATCGCTTCATTTGAGCCGATCTGGTAACAAATCGTAGAAGTATTGCCGGTTGATTCAATGGAACAGACTGGATCGGCGACCCCAACTTCAAATGCGCCAATGAGTTGAATCATATTGTTTACGCAATCAACTACGTGAGTAACTATATCGTATTTGCACAGTTTAATATCGAAATATCCTCCCATGCGACCACCGGGTTCACTACTGTAGTTTGTAAAGGTAATATTACCCCCATCCTCTGTGCTTGAAGCCGTTTGCGTATAATATTCTCCTTCAGTTGTTTGATAAGTGCTGCTACTCATTCCCACATGGTGAGTCTGCACAGTACCAGTTCCACTTGCCATTGATTGAAGTGAGATCTTAGCATTTCCATCTATCTCAAGATTAATTTTGGTCAAGCCTGTAGAGTCGACGTGTCCACTCACTTTACCGCTGTACACAGAAGCTTTCAGTTGTTGATTGGTGTTATCACCAATTCTGTAGCAAATAGCGGAGGAATGGTTGTCGGGGGAAACTGAGCAAACATTTGTTGGATCACTCGCAATCTGACTGACCTCTGTATTATCGTCACTACTATTGCGATCAGAGCAAGACACCATTAGTTGACTGAAGAATAGAATAATCACGAAGTGATACATCGAAATTTTTGTGAAAAGCATTTGAAAATCCTTGGCAAAGATTAAAAAACACCAAGCCGAATAACAATATTCCATCCATCTGGATGACAGCTTGGTCAGTATTGATAAGTTAGGCTCGCTTTCAGGTTGCGACCTGCCTCATCAAGTTGAGAAAGATGTTTGCGGTAGCGCTTATCGGCAATATTGTCGATACCAAATTTTAACTCTAGATCTTCCATCAAATTCTTTGGTATTTTCCAGCTACCTGATAGATCATGGACAATATAACCGGGTGTTTTTTCTACGCCGCTATCAAAAGGTATTCTATCTTGTTCACCGACTAATAAAGTATTCCAAGTTGCTGTAAAATTATTAGTAGGTATCGAACCTTTCAATTTTAGTAACCATTTATCTGCAGGAATATTAGCTAATGGCTGACCGTCGGTTTTGTTGTAGCCGCGTATTTGAGAGTGAGATATATCGATTTTATAATGCTGACGCTGAAAACCGAACCCAGCTTCAAACCCAGTTATTAATCCTTGTTGGACATTCAGGTTTTCAAAATACAAACAGTCACCCTGATTCGTACAATTTATATCAGAGACTGTTTCGTTATGTTTAACTGGGTAAATTGAAGTATCTATAAAGTCTTCAAGACTATTGTGAAAATATGTAGCATCAAAGTAAATATCTGTGGGCGAACCCCCAAAATTTTCTTTTTCGATCTGAACGCCGATTTCACGGTTTGTAGAAATTTCAGGTTTGAGATTAGAGTTAGGCACAAATATTCCCTCGGGGTTCCCTCCATAATGAATGCCTGATATGTAAAGTTCTTGTATGTTAGGAACGCGAAATCCTTTACTATATGAGACGTAGCTACGGAGCCATGGTTTAAATTGATAGGAGGTAGTAAATTTTGGTGAGAGTTGATCCTGACTTCGGCTGGAATCAAATTCTTTAGCTTTTGTTACGAAACGGTCGTAGCGTAACCCCAGAATCAGTTCCCACTTTTTCTGCCAGATCAATTCATCTTGTAGAAAAATACCGATTACCTGGACAGTAGCATTTGGATATGTCCTAAGGCTTTCCCCATCGCGAGAACTAGTTTGCTCATCTTGGTACCATTCTAAACCGTAAGTCAATAAATTATCAGCTTCAGCTAATTTCCAACTTGATTGGTTTTGAATATTTAGTCCATCTGTCACTAGTGTTATTTTATCCTTGCGTTGATCGATTATACGTTTTTCGTTAAGAGCAATTTCGGTATGATAAAATATGGTATTTAAGTTAAATAAATTACTATCAATATCTTCGAATTGGTGACTTAGTCGTACGGTTTTACGCTCCGTAGTACGATCAGCAGTAGATAATCCACTTGGGTCATCAGCCTGTGTGTTTACTGGCGTTTCTTGCGTTTGCTTATAACTCTCGAATGAGATTCGATAAGTATGGTCCCAGGTAGGGGTCCACATCAGCTTGATTAATGCGCCCTGAATCCCATCACCAGAATTCGCTAGGGTATTGCCACCTCCTTGCCTAATATCGTTAGCTTTTCGGTTTGTAGCGTAGAGCAGATAATCGAGATCTTCAGTTGCAATGCCATAGACTGAAGTACTTAGTAATCGCTCTTGGTTCGCATCCTGGTAGCCAAGCTTTAGTCGAAATCCATGCTTTTGATCAGGCCGCAGAAAATCTACCGGATCTTTTGTAGTTGCGGCGACTACTCCCCCAATAGCGTCGCTTCCATAAAGTGCTGAAGCAGGCCCACGCACAATATCGACTTGCTTGAGTAGCTCAGGATCAAGAAAAATTGAGCCTTTGTGCCCAGATTGGAAGTTTTGGCGCGTATCATCAATTGTCACAAGCACCCTGCGTCCTGACAGGCCCCTGATCATAGGTTTCTCACTCACTCGACGAGGTCCACCCGTAGACTCAACGTTTGGCAGGCTTCTCAGAAGATCATCAAGACTCTGCGGTTGAGCGTTTTCAATTTCCACAAGATTGATGACGCTAACTGACGCAGAAACCTCTTTCACGGGTCGCTCAGATCGGGTAGCAGTTACAGTGATTTTTTCTAATTTCGATGGTAGGTTTTGTAATGTGCGGTTGTCACCCTGCGCAAAGATTTTTGGCACCATAAATATCAGGATGATCGTTGTCGAAAACCAAGATTTTTGCAAAGTATTATTATTGTGTAATTATTTTTATTATTAGTTTGGGCTAACTATTTGTGCATACAGTCTAATTTGAGACTGATCCTCATTCTTATTTGCTATCTAGGCAACTGCGGAAGCAAACGGCATGATATGCAACCTGCCTTGAGAATTTTGCCATATATCAAAGTCTACACCGTAGATCTCACGTAATGGCTCTCGTTGAAAAACCTCGTTTGGCTGACCTTGCAAGACAAGTCTCCCTTTAGAGAGCAACAGCACCCGATCGGCATATTGAGCTACCAAGTTGAGATCGTGCATTACGGCGATGATTGTCTTTTGTTCATTTATTAGAGACCGACATAACTCTAGCAGTTCCAATTGATAGTAAGGATCCAGGTGGTTTGTCGGTTCATCAAGTAAAAGCAATTCAGGTTCTTGGCTCAACACTCTTGCCATGTCTACACGAGTACTCTCACCACCGGACAGCGTTAGATAAACCCGCTCAGCGAGGTGACTACTTCGCAATCTCTGAAGTTGTTGTTGGGCGAACAAGACGTCATGAGACGATTCTTTACGACCTTGTAAATAAGGATGACGTCCTAGAAGCACGATCTGAAGCGCCCTAAATGGAAATGCCATTTCACGTTTTTGAGCTAGATAAGCTCGGAGTTTTGCTAACTCCGTAGGATCATAGTCTTTCAGATTACGTTGCCTTAGCCGGATAGAGCCCTCTGTGGGGACGAGTTCATTGGAGATCATCCGCAACAGAGTACTCTTACCTGCTCCGTTTGGTCCGACGATGCAGAGGAATTGTCCTGCTGGAACTGCGAGACTTATATTGCGGACCAGCCACTTTAATGATTGCGTTTGATAGCTGACATTTTCTATCTCAAGCATGGCTCAACTCCCGCTTGAAGCGCCAGAGCAACCACAAGAAGAAAGGCGTCCCCATCAGCGCAGTGATTGTTCCAACCGGCATCTCAGCTGGAGAAACTATTGTGCGCGCCAACAGATCAGCAGCAATTAAGAGCAATGCACCTCCTAAGGCAGAGCCCGGAAGTACCAAGCGATGATCTGGGCTTCCCATTAATCTTATCAGGTGTGGCACTACCAATCCTATGAAACCAATACCGCCTGAGACAGAGACGGCTGCACCAACAGCCAATGCGCTGCCAAGAATCACACGCTTTTTAATGATTTCGGTTGAGACTCCCAAATGGTAGGCCTCAGATTCACCTAGACTAAGCGCATTTAGCGCGGGTGCCAACCGGGCCAAAAGTACAGCACCTAACAGCATGAAAGGAATGGCAATGCCAATCATCTCCCAGGTACCGCCGGTCAAACTTCCAAGTAACCAGAAGGTCAAGCTCCGCAGTTGTTGATCATCGGCTAGAAATGTCATAATACCGATACCCGCACCAGCTAGGCTGTTTACAGCGATACCTGCTAGTAGTAGGGTTACAGTCGAAATTGTACCTTCGGTTTTGGCCAACAACCACAGGCACCATGTCACTCCACCTCCCATTAAAAAAGCTGCAAATGGAATCCCCCATAATCCCAAAAGTGCTGTTCCACCTAGTACAATCCACAATGCTGCACCGAGACCGGCTCCTGCGCTGATCCCAATCAAGCCCGGATCTGCGAGAGGATTACGAAACAAGCCTTGCAGCGTTGCGCCTGTCAGACCCAAAACTGCCCCAACCAAACCCGCCATAACCACCCGCGGAAAGCGGATGTGTAACAAGACAGCAAAGCCTTCGGTCTGGCTCCAAAGGATTTGGGGCAGCTGCCATGGGTCGATGCGGTAAGCGCCAGTTGTTGCTGAAATTAATGCGATACCTATTAAACCCAGCCCCAGCAGACTCAGCAGAGGAGTCTCACGTCCCGTCACTCGGTACCTGCGATAAATACACCGGTTTCTTGGTGAATGCCTTTGAAGAGATCCAGTGCTGCCTTGCCACAGCGTGGCCCATAGCCTGCGAGATATAAGTCATCCATGATTACAAAGCGCCTTTGTTTGCCCGCCGGAGTGAAAGAGACACCCGGAAGTTCATCTAGCTTTTCAATCCCGCCGATCGAAGCTACACCTTTTTCGAAAAAGATCAGAACTTCAGGTTGCAAAGCAACCATTGCTTCCGCAGTGATTGGCTTTACGCCGTCGACCTGATCTCCAACGTTTTCTGCCCCGGCGATCTCCAACATTCTGCTGGGGCCGCTTCCCTTGCCTAATATGAATTGGGAACGATTGCCGCGTACATAAAGCATCAGAGCACGCTTTCTAGGCAAATTAACACGAGGCTCCAATGCCTTAGCCAAAAGAGAGAGGTCATTTTCCAAGATCTGTAGTAAGTCTGACGCACTGGTCTCTGTATTGAGGATTTTGCCCAAGCTGCGGATGCTGGTCTTAGTATCTTCACAGCTTTCTGCTTTGGGCAGCAGCTCTACTAGGACTTCAGCATCTTGTAATTGACTTACGATAGTTGGAGGATTTAAGCCTTCGGGACCAATTACAAGGCTCGGTCTCAACGACAAAATACCTTCGGGGTTTAGCTGTCGTACGTATCCCACTGTTGGAATGGCTTTTACGGCATCGGGATAGTAGGAAGAGGTGTCTCGACCCACAACCCATTCTCCTTTTCCCAAAGCATAGACAATTTCTGTTATTGAACCGCCAATGCTCACGATGCGGGGTTCCTCAGCATTTAATGCAGATGCCATCAACAGATTTCCAGCAAGCCAAAAAGGTAGTATGTTTTTGAAAAGAAAGGACATGAGAGATTCAAGATTGAAGGAGGTTGACTAGGGGCTGTCTTTGCCTATTGAATTTGTACTATCGAATACAATTAATTAGTTTTTACTAACTATTTATATAAGCACAAAGTGACACTTGTCAACTTTTTGGTCAACTCAATTTTTTGGGCACTATTGGGGACCAGCAATCTCGCCTATTTACGTAATTTCCAATAGGCTGATTCGCTACCATCATCGTAATTGAGGTGAGCAGTTCAGTTTAAGAAATCAGTAGCTGAGGAACTACCTAGTTGATATTTGGTGATTAATTGCTTCGCTAACTCTCTATACCACTGAGTTAATATTTTGTCTTCTTAGCCACCTCAATACATTTTTTTAAGCATAAATTATTGCCAAAGACAATCTGTGTGTGAACTAAAAACGAAACTAACAGAGCACCTTACTTAGAGCTATCAGCAATCTTTGAAGATCCGTTGTCCGTCAGGAGTTACAGTGTTACAAAAAATTGCGTCTTTCATTCTCGCATAGTCTAAGTCTGCTGCACGAAGTACTGCTCCTTCCAGGTTAGCTTCTTGCAGTATGGCCTCCCATAGGCGGGCTCCACTCATATTAGCTCCAGTCAGGTTGGCTGCCCTTAGAATAGCTCCACGCAGATTGGTATCGCCCAAGTTGCTGTCGCGCAAATCGGCTTTCCTCAGGTCGGCTTTCCTCAGGTCGGCTCTATATAAATTGGATCCAATCAAGTTGGCCTCCCTCAGAATAGCTCCACGCAAGTCACATTTGACGCAATTGTGGGTATCTCGCAGCCTGTCCAAATCTTTTTGTTTGTAAGCTAAAACTTCAGCTGTCAGCAGTGTTGCAAAGAGCAAAAGTAAGGCTATCTTTTCCATAATTTGAAGACTAATTTTTGGTTTTTCATCCCAAGAGTTTCTCGTTATTTGGACCTTCTGAGAGTACCCAAATTTTGTTAATAAAAGATTTTGAG
>PBZZ01000121.1 GCA_002730365.1 Deltaproteobacteria bacterium | reverse complement strand
CTGATTGAGCGAAAACTCTGGTCACAGTATCTCGAAGTCGGCATTGGTCCAGATCCAGAGGTCTTCAGTAAGGCGCAACCGATGGCTTCAGTTGGTTTGGGAGCCTGGGTTGGCCTGCACCCGATTTCCAGTTGGAACAATCCAGAACCAGAAGTGGTACTAGCAATTAACAGCCGTGCAAAAATTGTGGGAGCGACGTTGGGTAATGATGTCAATCTGAGAGATGTGGAAGGACGCTCAGCCCTGCTGTTGGGCAAGGCCAAGGACAACAACGCTAGTTGCTCATTGGGTCCGTTCTTGCGGTTGTTTGATGCGGATTTTAGCTTGGAAGACGTCAAGCAGGCAGAAGTAGAGTTAGAAATTATTGGCCCCGAAGGATTCCGTTTGGACGGGAGCAGCTCAATGAACCGGATCAGCCGAAGTCCTGAGGAGTTGACCCAGGCAACGATTGGTCCTCATCATCAGTATCCAGATGGGTTGGTATTGTTCTTGGGAACCATGTTTGCGCCCACGAAGGATCGAGATACTCCGGGAGCAGGCTTCACTCACAAGGTAGGGGATTGGGTGACCATTAAGACACCTCATCTGGGTGCACTCAGTAATCAAGTAGCTCTCAGCCCGGATTGTCTCCCCTGGACCTTTGGTACTGCAGATTTGATGCGTAATCTGGCTCGTCGGGGACTGCTCAACTGATTCAGGCAGATCCACTGGCCCTTTAAGAGTTGAACATTCTTGGAGGTTGAGATGCAAAGCGAACAAGACTGGCAAAAGTGGCTGACAGGCTTACCCAAGTGCGAATTGCACTTGCACATTGATGGTTCTCTGCAACCGGAACGACTACTGAAACTGGCAAAGAAAAACTCAGTGGCACTGCCCTACCACAGTGTGGAGGAGATCGAAGTGGCCTACGATTTCGAAAACTTGCAGAGCTTCCTTGATCTCTATTATCTCGGTGCGTCCGTGTTGCGTGATGAAGGGGACTTCTATTACCTGATGAGGGACTACCTTCTCAAGTGTCGGGAGCAGAACATAGTCCACACCGAGATCATGGTGGAGCCACAAACTTACTTCCCACAAGGAGTCTCTCTGCAGACGATGCTGTCTGGGTTTGAATCCGCAATCCAGGAGGCTCGAAAAGACTGGGGCCAGTCCGCTTTGTTGATTCTTAGCTTCCTCCGACACTTGTCAGAAGAGGAAGCACTGGCTTTGCTGAAGGAAGTGGAACCTTACCGCGAGCATTTCGTCGCAATTGGGCTGGCTAGTTCGGAACTAGGGCATCCTCCAGAAAAGTTTGAACGACTCTACGCCCAAGCCCAGGAACAGGGCTATCGTCGGATTGCTCATGCGGGTGAAGAGGGCCCTCCTGCCTATGTTTGGGGCGCTCTCGATCTACTGAAGGTTCATCGGATTGATCACGGAGTTCGTTCCGCAGAAGACGAAAAGTTAATGCAAAGGCTTGCAGAAGAGCAAGTGCCGCTGACTGTCTGTCCTCTCTCAAATATTCGACTCTGCGTTTTCCCAGAAATGAAGCAGCACAATCTGCTGCATTTGCTGGATGCAGGTCTTTGCGTGACGGTTAATTCAGACGACCCTGCCTATTTTGGCGGTTACTTGAATGAGAATTTTTTCGCATTGCACGAAGACCTGAATCTCACTCAAGAGCAGGCCTTGCGCTTGGTTCGGAACGGATTCAAAGCTAGTTTCCTTCCACAAGCAGAAGTTCAACGCCATTTTCAAGCTGTAGACGAGTACAGTGCAGCAGCTGCGTGAATGGTTTTTTGCTCAGCCCTACTTGCTGTTGACCTTGGTACCTTTGTTCTGGGGAGGTAATGCAGTAGTGGGTCGAGGAATGGCCGAGGTCATCTCACCAATCACGCTCGCTTGGATTCGTTGGACGGTCGCTTTTCTGCTAATCCTCCCTTTTGCCCTACCATCTGTACGACGAGATTGGCAGACGATTCGTAGCTCCTGGAAGATGTTGCTCCTGCTCTCTCTGTTAGGAATCACCATCTTCAATACTCTCTTTTATGTTGCCCTACAGACCACACAGGCAATCAATGCGGCCTTGATGCAGTCAGCTGGACCCGCAGTGATCGTACTACTATCTTGGTGGTGGTTTGGGGAACGTACAAACCAACGCCAATGGCTTGGACTCTCCCTCTGTTTCCTAGGGGTTGGATTGGTACTGTTTCAGGGAAGTTGGGAGGTGTTGCAGAAGTTTGAGTTAGTGCCTGGCGATCTCTGGTTGCTTCCAGCGGTGCTGGCCTATGCTTCTTACACCACACTGCTCAGGATCAAACCAGCTATCAGTCTAATGAGTTTTCTGGCGGTTACCTTTGCTTTGGGAGGAAGTATGTTGATTCCACCAATGCTACTTGAGTGGTATTGGGTAGGATTGCCTCAAGGTAGTCCGCAACTCGCCTGGGCGGTAGGCTATGTCTCGATATTTCCATCGATTCTCGCATTTCTCTTTTGGAATCGAGGGATTGACCTGATAGGTCCCAACCTAGGAGGACTCTTCATCAACTTGGTCCCAGTCTTTGCCTCGCTTTTAGCAATTATTTTTCTTGGTGAGAATTTTCAGTGGTATCATGCTGGTGGTATGCTCTTGGTACTGAGTGGGATGTTGCTCTTCCGCAAGTCAGCTGTTCCCAGATCAACCCAAGAGAAAGCACCTGCCTGAATACACTGCTTCAAGCTATAGCCAACAACTCGATTTTTCCACTTGGTGGCGAAAATCAACGACCTAATGGAGCCGATGACCCGAACTGAATTGGAAAACGTCCTGAATCCACTTGGACTCACTTTTGAGATTATTGAGATCGACCCAGCACTGGCAGATACTGCAGATTTTTGTGCTCATTACAACATCCCACTGGATCAGTCTGCCAATACACTGGTGATCGCATCGAAAGCAGAGCCCAAGACCTTTGTGGCCTGTGTAGTTCTGGCCACCACACGTCTGGATGTCAACGGTGCAGTGCGCAAGAAGATGGGTGTGCGCAAAACTTCTTTTTCTACCACAGAAGAGATGCAAGCCTTGACTGGGATGCAGGTGGGAGGAGTAACCCCACTGGGACTCCCAACAGGCCTGCCTTTGTGGATTGACTCTCAGGTGATGGGCTGCGAGTGGATTATCGTTGGAGGAGGTGGACGAGACCTTAAGGTGAAGATGGATCCTCAGGTTCTGTTGAAACTGGGAGGCGAATCAGTCGTTGATCTTGCCAAGGCCTTGGCCTGAGCCTTAGGCATTGTAGCCCAGCAGTCGAGGTAGCCAGAGAACCAAGTCTGGAGAGAGGACAATTGTTGCGAGGGCCACAAGGAGGGCCATCAGGAATGGAATGACCTCTTTGATAATGCTTCGCAGGGGAATCCCTGTCGTGGCATTGATCACAAAGAGTAGGATGCCGTAGGGGGGAGTGATCAAGCCAATCATCGAATTGACCACAACGACGACACCAAAGTGAACCAAGTCGATTCCCAATGCTCGACAGGAGGGAATGAAGAGGGGAATCACCACAAGAATCAGCGTGGTGGCGTCCAGTACACATCCCAGCAATAGCAAGAGTAGGTTGATCCCCAACAGGAACATCAGGGGATCAATATCAACTTCCTTGAGGACCCCAGCCAGTTGGTTTGGAATGTTCTCACTGGCTACAATGTAGTTCAGGATCAGCGCCCCGCCAATCACCAGTCCTACGGCTGCTGACGAACGCGCACTCTCCAACAAAATCTGATAGAGCCCCTTCCAGTTTAGCGACCGATAAAAGAAAGCTGTCAGAATCAGCGCATACGCTGCGGCAACTGCGGCTGCCTCTGTGGGTGTAGTCGCTCCACCATAGATCCCAAAGAGGAGAATGACAGGCAGCATGAGTGCTGGGAAGGCTCGGAGTGTTACTCCGGGCATTTCTCTTAGAGGAACTGGAGCCTCAGCTTTCAAGCTTAGAGTCTTGGCCTTGTAGACAATCATCACCATCAGCACCAGTCCCATCAGTAGGCCAGGAATAACCCCACCCAGGAATAGATAGCCGATTGATGCATCTGAAACGAGCGAGTAGAGCACCATTGGGATGGATGGTGGGATAATCGGGCCAATCGTAGCTGAAGCTGCGGTAATCGCTGCTGCAAAACCTGGTGTGTAGCGATTATCTTTTGTCATCATTTTGATGATAACCTTGCCAATTCCGGCTGCATCCGCGATGGCTGAACCTGACATTCCTGAGAAGATGATGCTGGCCACCACATTGACATGACCCAGCCCACCCTGGAACCTTCCAACCAATGCCACGCAGAATTGGAGCAGACGATCCGAGACTGTTCCAGCGTTCATGATGTTGGCAGCGACGATGAACAAGGGAACTGCCAGTAGCACGAAGCTCTCGTAAAGTCCTTGGATGATCTGCTCTGCTGCAAGCGCCAGATCCTGCCCATTGACGGCAAGAAAGGCAATCGCACCAACGATGATCGAGTGAGCAATTGGAGCCCCTAGAGCAGCTAATCCGAAGATAGCCACCAAGCAGAGAATAAAGGCTTCACTCACTGTAGTGCTCTGCTGAGTGAGAAATACCAGCTTCGAAATCCTGGTCTCGAAGGATTTGTACCAGCCGCCAGAGGTAGCGTCCAATCACCCCGATCATGAAGAGAAGGTAGATCCCAAAGATGTAGTCCAGGCGGATCTTCAGTGATGAGCTGCTCTCGATCTTCATGAACGCAATGTAATCCGCAGTTGCTGGAAGTGACAACGCGTAGGCAACCAGGAACACGATAGCAGCCAACCCAGCCATCAAACGACGCAATTTGCGTGGAGCAGCCAGATAGAGGACATCGAAGCGTACGTGATCCTGATCTCGCAGGAGCAGGCCACAACCCCAGAAAACCGTCCAAAGCCAGGTGATCAGACAGGCCTCCAAGGTCCAACTGAGAGGATGGTTGAAGATATAGCGGAAGATGATCTGAAGCATGAAGCTACAGAACATGGCCGCCAACAAAAAGGCGGCCACGCTGTCAGCGCCAATCTTCAGCCAGCGTAAGAAAGGCACGAAAGTTAGTAATCAGCGAATGGCGTTGACTCGCTCAACCACTCCCTTGGGCCATTCCTTGGAGAAGTCGGAGGCCAGATACATTTCCTGGGCTCGCTTGCGGAAGGCATCTACGTTTGGAGTGTAGACTTGTAGTCCTTCCTTGCGGAAGAAGTCTTCCAACAAGGCTTCTTGTGACTCGACGTTGATGCTGATCACCATCATCGCGTCATTGGCAGCTTTCTGTAGTTGATCTTGCTGGGCAGCGGTCATTCCATCCCAAACTTTCTTGCTAAGCGCTAGGAAGTTCATGTCAGCGAGGTGACCAGTCAGGATGATCTGCTTAGTGACTTCATAGAACTTCTTATCCTTGTCGGTGGGCAGTGGATTGTCCTGTCCATCGATCGCTCCAGTCTGCAAACCTGTATAAACTTCAGTGAAAGCCATTGGAGTCGGATTGGCTCCCAGGGCTTTCCCCAGGAATTGCCAGGCATCAGTGCCAGGCATGCGTAGTTTGACTCCAGCCATATCGTCTGGAGTCATTACCTTCTTGTCGGTGCGCAGGTTCAAGTGTCGCTTGCCAAAATACATCACCCCCAGCAGCTTGACTCCGAGCTTATCTTCAGCCATCTGGAAGAATTCCTCACCGATATCACTGGTGAAGACCTTGCGCTGATGGTCTGCATCACGCAGCAGATAGCCTGCAGTGAAAACGGACCAGTCGGGAATCAGCTTGGCTAATTCCTGAGCAGAAGTAATCGACATCTCTAGGTTGCCGCGAGCAATCGCGGTCAACTCAGTGCCCTGCTTAAAGAGAGTAGCATTGTAGTGGGGTTGGTAGTCGGCAAAACTGCTGACCTTGGCAGCAAACACATTTTGCAAGCCTTGGCTGCGTAAATCGGTCTCTGTACAAGGACAGGACATGCGCAGTGTGACTTTGTCGGCAGCCCAGCTTGGTAGAGCGACAAGGGTACTTCCTAGGACTAATCCAGCTGTGACCAGTCCGGTGAATAATTTATGGCTGAAGCTCATGGCTAGTCTTCTCCAGGTAAAGATGAATGGAACGCTCCAATTGAGCAAAAGGGCCTCATTTGATGCCTTGGAAAAGCTGAAATGTCGATCTTTTTCTTAAAATGTAGCTCAGGATAAATCGGCTATTTGCGTGACGTTAGCGCTTCAATATTTTAAGACGTGTATTCACATGACCATCGCTTTAAGTAGGTGACAAAGTTCTCAAAATCTATCGCTTTTCTTTTTGACTGTCTTATCTTACCCCTTCTGTTTGTATTCCCTATTTTTAGGTAAGTCGCGAACAGTATTGCTTTCAATAGGCATCACTTCGCTAAAATCCGTTCAAACTTTCTTCAATTAGCCATCCATGAACAAAATGATATCTCGCTCAAAAGAGCTAGAAGCTAGCTCTAAGATTACGGTTGGTCTCCTAGGAGCAGGTTTTATTGGACAAATGCACGCCTTGGCTCTGAGAAATGCTGCTACTTCGATGTGGGAACCAAAAATTCACGTACTCCCCAAAATCCTGGCAGAGGTTGATTTCGAGCTGTGTACAAAAGTGGGAGAGCGATTTGACTGGGAAGAATGCACGGAAAATTGGGAGGAAATCGTTGATGATTCAGAGATTGATCTCTTCATCAATGCTGGTCCGAATCACATTCATGCTCAGCCCACGATAGCAGCAGCCAAGAAGGGCAAACATGTCTTTTGTGAAAAACCCTTGGCTTTCACGGCAGATGAGGCCTTTCAGATATGGGATAAAGTTTCAGAGACTGGTGTCATCCAGATGTGTGCGTTCATGTACCGGTCTATTCCTGCGTTGAATCTTGCGCGTGAAATGATTCAGTCTGGCGAAATCGGTGAAGTTCGTCACTTCCGATCGAGGTTCTTACTGAATATGCTCACAGAGGACGGCAACCTCTCTTGGAGATTCAGCAAATCGCAGGCAGGCTTAGGTGCGATGGGAGACCTTGGCTCACACCATGTTGATCAGGCAAGATTTCTTGTAGGTGAACTGGTTCGTGTTGGTGCATTGACCAAGACTTGGTCAACAGATAAACAAAAGAAAATTCTGGATGTGAATGATGATGCCTTTATATGTGTAGCTGAATTTGAGAGTGGCGCAACTGCCAGCTTTGAGGCATCTAGAGTGGCAACAGCACACAATCTAGGAGGCTGGATTGAGGTAGATGGAACGAAAAAATCCCTATCGTTCCAGATGGAAAGACTCAACGAACTCGTTATCTATGAACCGAACAAGGGACCACGCTCACAACTAGTCACTCAAAGAGGACAGCCGTACAGTGATTTCTGGCTTCCTTCCGGAATTCAGGGACAGCATCCTCTGGGATGGAATGAATGCTTTGCTCATCAAGCTCGCCACATACTAGAGGCGATTGCCACGTCGAAACCAATTGCTCCAAGAGCAGACTTTGAAGACGGATACCGAGTCGCAGAAGTGATAGAAACGATTGCAAGGTCTGCAGAATCAGGACGGTTTGAATATGTGAACTATCGGGAACGAGCTAGCAAAAAAGTGAGTTTTGAGCGTACAAAATAAGTTTGTTGCTTTACCCAAGAATGATCTCAACAAAATAATAAGCAGATGAGTGAAATTGATATTGACGAACTCCGTAAAAACTTTGGTCGCCGCTTACGGATTGGATTTATTGGTGGTGGCCGAGACTCTGTTATTGGAGGAACCCATTTGGCCGCAATGCGAGTCGACGGATTTTTCGAGCTCTATGGAGGAGTGTTTTCTGTAGACCCTACAGTATCAGAAGCCACTGCGAGAGCTGAATTCCTTGATGCTGATCGAGTTTATGAAAGCTTCAACGAAATGGCAGAAAAGGAGGCACTGCGAGAGGATGGAATTGAAGTCGTACTGATTGCAGCACCGCCCCACATCCATTTTGAAGCAGCAAAAGCATTTCTTACAAAAGGCATCGACGTTATCTGCGAAAAACCAGTAGCTGTTAGCAGAGAGCAGGCCTCGCAACTCGATGATCTGGCCCAACAGCATAGCCGACTGTTTTGTCTCACCCATTGCTATACGGGTTATCCAATGGTTCGTGAAGCTCGTGCAATGGTGCGTTCTGGTCAGCTTGGCAAAATTCGAATTCTCGAAGCCGAATTAGCTGCAGGCGATCCAGGTGTCAGTTTCGAACCAGAAAACCCTGCAGATCGACACTGGCGCTTTCGAGAAAACATCATGGGCAAAGGTGCAATTCTCGGGGAGGTGGCCTCGCATGCTCACCACCTACTCCATTACATATATGGCGAAGAGATCAGTGCAGTGTCCGCAGAGATGTCTACCTTTGTTCCCAGACGTGAGGTTTACGACAATGCTTATTTGACTACCCGCTATCATAGTGGTGCGCGTGGTCGAATATGGGGGAGCTATATTGCTGCGGGTAATGACCACGGACTGTGTTTTCGAATCTATGGGGAATTGGGTGGTCTGCAGTGGCATCAGGAAGACCCCGAGGTATTATGGTTTAAGCCCATCGGTGGTCAGGCACAAAGGATCGCCCGAGGCTATCAAAACTTATCTCCATGGGCGACTCGAGGGAGTAGGTTTCGCCCTGGACATCCGGAAGGCTACGCCTTGGCTTTTGCCAATCTCTATGCGGATTTCGGTTGTGCCGTGATGGCACGTCAACTGGGTTTGTCATATGAACAGTTCTACGAAGCGCTACCAACCACCAGTGATGGAGTTGTCACGATGTCATTGATTGAAGCTGCCGTTGCGTCCAATGCCAATGATGGTCATTGGCAGGCAGTCTTCCCTGCTTCGTCAGCAGACAGAATGTAATCAATCGAAAAATGCGATTCTTGAGCAGATAATTGGTATCTATAATGCGAAAATCTGTAAAAATTTCAATGATATTCCAACTCAAAGTAACTAATTGCAAATCTGCTCAATTCTTCCCAAATCTCCCCAAATACAGGCTTATAAAACCAGCTGCGCCTACCAGCGTGATCAGCGAGCCATAGACCCAGATCCATGATGGCGCTACCAGGTCATTGATTAATCCAGCAACAAGCGGGCTAGTCCCCATTGCTACCCGATAGACCATCTCCAGCATTCCCATGTAGCGAGCTCGCATGTTATCAGGCGCCAAGTTGGAGACATAGCTAGTCACGGTTGGGTTGATCACCATTTCCCTAATGGTCAGTACCATCATCGCCACTATAAAAAACACAAAGGTTTTTAGAAAAGGAATGCTGCCCAGCGCCAGGGCATAGATCAGAGCCCCCACGGCCATCATCAGAAAAGGTGAGAAGCGTGAAGCCCAACGAGTGGTGGAGTACTGGAAGAGTACAACAATCAAAGCGTTCACACTGAAGAGCAGGCTCGACTGGTTTTCCAGGATTTGAAAATTCTGCTTCAGATAGATTGGCATCAGGATGAACATCTCGATGAAGCCCATCACAGAGAAAGTGTAGAAGAGTAAGATGGTGATGAAGTGGCGGTCTTTCCAAACACCCTGGTTAGACCGAGGAGTGTCTTTCTTGACCTCGGGTCGAGTTTCCTGCAGCAGCCAATGGGCCAGTCCAGCGAGGAGCAGTAACAGGGAAGCGGCTGTCCAGAAAGCGGTCTGGAAGGAATGCTCAGCGATGATCCAGCCACCGATTAGTGG
>PBZZ01000120.1 GCA_002730365.1 Deltaproteobacteria bacterium | reverse complement strand
TAATCTCATCTCTTGGGAGAGAAAATTGATGACCAATTTAAAGTGGTGAGGACAAAACAGCTGGAGATCCTTCATGATAATTTGGGAACAGTTCTTTTAGCTTCTCTTCACCTACTTTTCGGGCGAGCTTTTCAGCCAGTAAACCCTCTCGCATACCAAGGTGGAGTTGCAGAGCCATCACACCCACCATCCCCACCAGATCTTCTTCAGCAAAAGGCTCAATCTCATAACCGGACAGTTGGAGCAATTCCAACTCTATTGGCAATACTGATTGCCTCTCCAAGAATAGATTTACCCCAGCATATTATTCTCTGAAGGCCTGTTTCGCTTCAGGGCTGGCTAATTCCAGCATCCGTTTCCCAACCTGATGTAGTTCAAATCCACTCATCAACAGATCGATTCTTTTCATAAGTTCCCAAAGTCCCAGAACCCACGAAAGTTTCCCCTGACCAAGGAGTTTGAACCAGACCAACTGGGGTAAGCGATCCTGAGCAACCGTGAATCCCAAAGCAAACCAAGCATCATTTAAGTGAGAGGCTTGGATGTAAGGGACTCCCCACTGATCTCGTAGGATTGTGACCTCAGCTTGAAGCTGTGGGTTCCGTAAAAGACCATCGTAGTCGGATTTTGAACATTTAACGATACTTGCACCCCAACTCAACACCGAAATTAGTAAGATGCTGATCGAAAGCACCAATCTTAGAAGGCATTTGAAGATCATTCTCCATACTTTTCCTCTCTGTTTAACTCCTCTCTCCTGTCCTGAATGTTGCATTAGTTCATTGACTTTATTTGAAAAATTTAATAAATTTTTAGGTTTCGTGCATTTTTCAAGAATGACGGAAAGACCCGAAAATGCTTCGGGATGGCATCCCGCGTTCGCTTTCAGCACGATCTCAATCCTAAACTTGAATTTTCCTAAAGTCCGTAAGATGCCATCTGAAAGAAAGTGAAATCAATGACTGTTAAGACCAAGACTCTCCGCAAACACTGCCGTGCACTCGGTGTCAATCTAATCGGCACACCTAGCGCTGCACTCACTCTTCAACGCCGACCGAATCGACCTGGTCAGCACGGCGCAGGCCGACGAGCCAAGCTGTCGCCATTCGCCATGCAGTTGATGGAAACCCAAAAGTTGAAGCATTACTACGGTGTAACTGCCAAACAACTGAAACGCTATTACGATCGTGCCTCCAAATCAAAGGAGCAAACTAACGTTTTCATGGTTCAGTTGTTAGAGCGTAGATTGGACAACATGGTCTACCGAATGGGCTTTTCGCCAACCCTAAGAGCTGCGCGTCAGATGGTCGTCCATCGACATATTTTGGTCAATGGCAAAAATGTCAATAAGCCTTCCTTCGAGGTTCGCGTTGGAGACGAAATCACAATACGTGACCGCAGCAAGGGCATTGAAAAATACAAAGAGTGGTTCGAACTTTCAGAACAGCAGCTGGGCTATATCGAAAGAGATGGGTCCAGGATGACTGGAAAGCTACTTGTGATTCCAGCGCGTGAAGAAATTCCAATCCAGGTGGAAGACCACCTAGTTGTCGAATACATGGCTCTGTAAGACTTACATCCCAGCCATCCCTACTGCCCAGTGGGGATCTCCTTCCCAGATTCTGATTCCAGGAGTCTCCCGTGAAGACATCCCAGCAGATCCGTCAGGAATTCATAAGTTTCTTTGAAGAACGTCAGCATCGATTTGTGCGCAGCTCCCCAGTTGTACCGAATGATGACCCAACATTGCTATTTGCCAATGCGGGTATGAACCAATTCAAGGACGTCTTTCTGGGCTCTGGAACACGCGATTACAATCGAGCAGCTAATTCTCAAAAATGCATCCGGGCCAGTGGAAAACACAATGACTTGGAAGATGTGGGCCGGGACAACTACCACCACACATTCTTCGAGATGTTGGGTAATTGGTCCTTTGGAGACTACTTTAAGGAAGAAGGAATACGCTGGGCTTGGGAACTGTTGACAGAAGTTTGGGGCCTGGACAAAACTAGGCTTCACGCCACGGTTTTTGGTGGTGATGAGCAGGATGGCTTACCTCCTGATGAAGAAGCAGCGGAACTCTGGAGAAGATGCACAGATATCAATCCGGATCATATCCATTTCTTTGGCAAGAAAGAAAACTTCTGGGAAATGGGGGATACGGGCCCATGTGGTCCCTGCAGTGAGATTCACATCGATATGACAGAAGATCGCAGTGGGGCTCCGTTGGTCAATGCCGATGATGCTCGGGTGATTGAAATTTGGAACCTTGTTTTCATTCAATTCAACAGGGGTAATGATAGCAAGCTGTCTCCTTTGCCAGCAAAAGGTGTAGACACGGGAATGGGGTTGGAGAGAGTTTGTCGTGTACTCCAAGGTGTTGATTCCAATTATAGCACAGATCTTTTCACTCCTATTCTCAAAGCCATTTCTGAAATCACAGGAACGCAAGATGTTGAAGGAGAGATTGGTGTCGCTTACCGAGTGATTGCAGATCATCTTCGATCCTTGAGCTTTGCAATTGCTGATGGTGCGATCCCCTCCAATGAAGGTCGTGGATATGTGCTGCGCCGGATGCTGCGCCGGGCAACTCGCTTCGGTAGAGTGCTTGGTATGGAAACCCCGTTCATTCACAAGTTGGTGCCTACCCTCGCTGAGGTAATGGGTGACGCATTCCCGGAGCTTCGCCAGCAGCAAGCTCATATTTCCAGACTGATCGAATCAGAAGAAGCGAGCTTCGGTAATACTCTCGATCGAGGTTTAGAGATCTTTGAACAGATGGTGGCTCAGCCGGCTACGATTTCTCAGAAAAAACTCAGCGGCGAGGATGCGTTCAAGCTTTATGACACCTACGGCTTCCCAGTTGATTTAACTCGTTTGATTTGTGAAGAACGTCAACTTGAGTTGGACGATGCAGGTTTCAAAGTGTGTATGGAAGTCCAACGCACCAAAGCTCGTGAATCTGCTCGTTTTCAGACTGCTCAAATTGAGTGGCAAGAATTGGAAGTTGGACCACATTCTCGATTCATAGGGTACAATTCCTACAACGTGGAAACGTGGATTCGGCGCTTTGCACAGAACGAATCGGGCCATTGGTTGTTTGCTCTGGACACAACACCCTTCTATGCTGAATCTGGAGGACAGGTCGCGGACCAAGGCACGATACAGCAAGGTCAACGAACTTGGAGTGTGGTGGATGTTCGCAAAGAAGGAAATTTGATCATTCATGTTTGTGACGGCAGTGAAAAGCCAGAGCCGGAGCTAGTCATCGCTAGAATTGATGTCGATAAACGCAAGGCAACAATTAGGAACCACACAGGCACTCATATGCTACATGCGGCCCTGAAGCAAATCATAGGTCAGCATGTCAACCAGGCGGGTTCGATCGTTCATCCAGATTACCTCCGGTTTGATTTCACTCACTCAGAGCGATTAAGCAGCGATCAAGTTGAAGAAATCGAACGGCTTGTCAATCGGAAAATCCGTGAAAACATTGATCTGAACGTCTTTGAAACTGGTTACCGCCAGGCAGTGGATAGTGGAGTCACAGCTCTCTTCGGGGAGAAATATGGAGACACGGTTCGAGTTGTCCAATTAGATGATTTTTCGTCCGAACTTTGTGGAGGATGTCACACTTCAGCTACTGGAGAGATTGGTTCCTTCCGCATTGTTTCTGAAGGGGCCATTTCCTCTGGAGTCCGCCGAATTGTTGCTGTCACTGGTGAACGTGCAGAAGAGGTCAGCCGAGATGAGAGCAAAGCAGTTCAAGAATTGAAGCACTTGCTCAACGTACAGACTGAGAGTATAGGGGCACAGGTCGCCAACTTGATGGAAGAGAAAAGAAAGCTTGAGAAGGAACTGCAACTACTGAAGAAACAATCAGCTGCGGGATCTGCCCAAGATTTGATTTCTAATGCTCGATCCGTTGCTGGAGTCCCTCTCCTAGCAATGAAGGTGGATGCTACTTCGATGGATGAGTTGCGTTCTTTGGGAGATTGCTTGCGGAAGGAACTCGAAGGAATAGCGCTTCTAGGAGCAGAACTTGAGGGTAAGACTACTCTGTTGTGTGTGGTAGCTGACTCTATTCTCAATCGAGGAGCGAAGGCAGCTGAGATTGTGAATCGAGTTGCAGCACTGGCAGATGGACGGGGTGGGGGCAAGCCTCACTTGGCCCAGGCAGGCATCAAATCCCCCAAAAAACTTCCCCACGCTTTGGCGCAAGCGGCCAATCAGATTGAAAACTACCTTCAAAATTTAAACTGAGCTTAGGTAGCGTGAAACCTCTGCCTTATGAATGGTTCATTGGAAAACGCTACCTCTTTTCCCCTCGTAAAGACCGATCTGTTTCTGTAATTACATGGATTTCAGTTTGTGGAGTGGCCCTTGGGGTAATTGCCCTGATTGTAGCGACTTCCCTTATGAATGGATTCCGAGATAATCTTCGGCAAGCGATCACAGGGTCACTTCCTCATGTGACCCTTTTCTCTTGGGCAGATCGGATGACGGAGTATCCAGAGCTCCAACCTCAGATACTCGAACATCCTGAAGTCCAAGCCACGGCTCCGTATATTTTCAAGCAAGCTCTGCTGACGGGGACAAGGCGACCAAAAGGTGCTTTATTACGAGGTATTGATCCTTCCAAAGAAACCCAAGTCACCAATTTAGGCCTTTTCCTCCGGCAAGAACGATATTCTCCTAGCCCTCCAACAACGGAAGAACAGCAGACAATTTCTGATGAAATCTTAGCTCGTCTTTCACATCCCAAAGCCAAAGAAGATGTCCTGAAAGACGGAATTATTCTTGGTTCAAACCTTGCGCAACAATTAGGTGTCCAACTTGGAGACACTGTCCAACTCGTCTCTTCTGAACAAAGAATGACACCAGTGGGAGACGTTCCACGAATCAAGAAATTGATGGTAATAGGCTTTTTCGAGTCTGGAATCGCAGGATATGATGAGGTTCTGGCTTTCATGGACTATCGGCTCGTCCAGAAAGTTTATCGTATGCAGAATGATGTGACAGGTCTGGGAGTTCGCTTGAAAGACCCAGAAACTGCCCAAGAAGTAGCCGATGAATTGCGTGCAAAGTTCACTGACTTTGCTGTGAGTAGTTGGGTCGATGAGAACAAGAGTATTTTCCAGGTGATGCAGCTTGAAAAAATTGGGCTCTTCGTGATTCTCACATTGATTGTCGTAGTAGCAGCCTTCAACATAATTAGTTCGCTGATCATGCTGGTTCTTGAAAAATCACGGGAAATTGCGATTCTCAAAGCAGTAGGTGCTACGGATCAAAGCGTGCGAAGAATCTTTATGATCCAGGGGGTGGTCATTGGTTTGATCGGCACTTGTTCGGGAGTTGGCTTGGGATTAACAATCTGCTGGGCCCTGGCGACTTTTGAATTTATCGATATTCCACCTGGCGTTTATCCTGGAGGAGATAGAATTCCTGTCTTGATTAACTGGACCGATGTGTTACTCACAACGATTTCCTCATTCTTGATCTGTTTTTTGGTGACGATTTACCCATCGACTAAAGCTGCTCGGCTTCAGCCGGTAGATTCCCTTCGATACGAATAAACAAACACTTGCCGAGAAAATATGGAGCTTGCGGAACTCCGTAATCAATTTTTGGATTTCCTCCAACAGCGATGTTGCGGCACACGCCAAGAGAAGATGGGGTTGGAGTATGAAACTTTTGTGGCGCTACCATCTGATGAGGGAAAATGGAAATCATTGCCAATCAGTGGGGATGTCAGTATTGGAAAGCTTCTGCTCAAAATGGCACAACTAAGTAGCCAGGGAACACAACCTTGGGAACTACATTACGAAGGTGAGCTGCTTTTAGGTTTGTTGCATTCCAGTGGTCAGAAGATATCGATTGAACCTGGTGGTCAGGTTGAACTATCGGACTCTCCCAGAACGGATTTGAGCGAGGTGGCTCAAGCAGTCAATGTTCACATTCAACAACTCACGCAGGCGCTCAGCGATTGGGGAGGGTTGCCCCTGTTTTTAGGGGTTCATCCTTGTCTAACTCCAGATGATCTGCCTTTGCTTGACAAGAAACGCTATCGAATCATGTACTCGACCATGAAAGAAGTGGATACTCATGGTCATTGGATGATGAAAGCGACGAGTGGTGTTCAGGTCAACCTTGATTATCAGTCACTAGAGGATTTGGAGCGGAAGTTTGTGATTCTCAACAGACTGACGCCATTCTTAACGGCAATTTTTGCAAACAGCCCAATCGTGGAGGGAGAACCCAGTGGCTATCGCTCCTATCGTGGAAGAATTTGGCAGAATACTGATCCCTACCGTACTGGTTTACCTCTTAGTTTCCTGAGTAAGAAATTCAGCTTGGTGGACTACATTGAGTGGGCTCTGGATGTTCGTCCTTATCACCTCTACCGAGATGGAGAAGTGGTTCAGCCAGGTCCTTACACATTCCGCCAATTGATGAAGAAGGAGTCGCCACTCGAAGTGAATCAAGAAGACTGGCTTACTCATCTTGGTATGCTCTTCCCTGAGGTGCGGATCAAGAGAATTATGGAGCTGCGCTGTATGGACACGCAACAGCCTCAGGATGTGATGGCGGTTCCAGCATTGCTTCAAGCTCTGACCTACAACGAGAGTGTACTGACAGAATTAGAGGGTTTCTTAATGGACATTCCAGCGGAACTATTTCCTGAGCTTCGAAAAACTGCTTGCAAGGATGGACTGGCTGGCGAAGTTGGACAGGTAAGATTCAACAAGTTGGCAATTAAGATTATGGAATCTGCGCTATCCCACATGGATTCCGGAAATCAAGCGAATTGGTTGGAACCATTTTTTGATCGTTACACAAAGCATGGCCTTTCCCCAGCTGACTTGGTTCTGGAACGTTGCTACTCTGCTGACTCCTTTGATAGCTGGCTCAGTCAAGAACTCTTTCTGCATAGTCAGAGCACGTTAAACTAATCCATGACTCCAGAGGAACTAAGGAATATTGTTGATCGTGCTCATTACTTCGGATTGCTTCAGAAAAATCCAGATGGACAACTCGTTCACGCTCCATTCTCGCTGACGCCCTATCAGCTACCTGCTTCCTTGATCTCGCAACTACAAATACACACACAGTGGTCAAGTCTGCTTTTTTGGAAAGTTGCTCAAAATTGTGATTTTCTAAGGGAAATTCTTGAGCCTACTGCAAAAGTAGATGAATTTGTACGATTCTTACTCTCCTTGATCCCGAATGAAAAACGACAGGACCAACAGCTCCTCATCAATCGAAATGATTTTCTCTTCGAAAGAAAAGAAAATGGAGATCTTCAGCCACTACAAGTCGAGTTAAATACCATTTCAGCGAGTTTTGCTCACCTCTCTGAGAGGATCACGACCTTTCATCAACAACTTCAGCAAGAAAATATTCTGAAAGTAGCTCCTCTTTCTCATGATGCCATCGCAGGATTTGCGGTTGGAATCAAAAAAACAATTGAGGAACTGGGTTGGCAGTATGCAGCCTTACTGATGTTGGTTCAGCCTAAAGAGAGAAACTGGTTTGATCAGATGGGGTTGTTTGCCGCACTCAGTCAGCGTGGTGTGAAGGTTGTTCGGGCGACATTGGCAGAAGTCCATGATCGAGGGAAACTCAAGAACGGAGACCTCTGGGTTGGTCCACAACGAATTGGGGTTGTTTACTTCAGAGCAGGATATTCGCCGGGGGATCTTCCTGATGAGGAGAGTCGTTCAGCCAGAAGAATGATGGAAGCCTCCTCTGCAGTCCTTGTTCCGGAAGCCTCAATGCAACTCGCTGGTACCAAGAAAATACAGCAAGTTTTGGTGGGTTCAGGTGTCTTGAGTCAATTTGTTCCTGAGTCTGTTGGAGAGCAATTAAAAGCTTATTTTGCAATGATGTTTGGGTTAGAAGAGGAGGTAGAAGGTCGAACCGCGAGAGAATTTCTGGCTGAAAATGCAGAGCAATACGTCCTCAAACCTCAAAGGGAGGGAGGTGGTAACAATGTCTATGGAGCAGAAATTAGAGACTTTTTGACTTCCTTACCTACGAATGAAGACAGGGCTTGGATTGCGATGAAACGCATTGAAGCAGAGACAACAGAAAGCCTTCTTGTGGCTCAGGAACAGGCTCAGTACCACCAATGCATCAGTGAGCTTGGAATCTTTGGGTTGCTAAGAGCGCAATCTGGCGATCTAAGGATCAATATGCCTGTGGGACATTTGGTGCGGACAAAGGCTTCCAATGTCAATGAAGGTGGGGTTGTAGCGGGTTATGCCGGCCTCAACAGTCTAATCTCTAAAGATTAAGAATCTGAAGTGCCTTCAGTGAGCTTCAACCGTAATTCCCAAAAGAATTATTAAGATGTTTGTCCCCTTCGTTTTACGCTTTGCATCAATTGGCCAGCTATCCAGCAGGATAACCAGCGGGGACTGAATCTATTTGAAAATGTTCCAATTTGGTTGAGTCTGCCGTTGATAATAATTCTCTTGCCTGCAAGCATCCCTAAATACCCCTCTCTTGCCACCCTGTCAGAAGTCATTACGAGTGGGCCTTCAAAAAAAGGAAGCATCTCTACACCAGCTCTTTTACCAAAGTCTGTTGCAGTTGGTCCTGGACATAGAACAGAGACTGTCACCCCAGTGCCACGGAGTTCCTCAGCCAGTGCTTCTGAATAGTGTAGGACATAGGCTTTGGAAGCAGCGTAAGCTGCCATGTTGGGAATTGGTTGAAAGGCAGCGGTGCTGGCTACATTTAAAATACGGCCTCTTCCTTGCTCAAGCATCTTCGAAACAAAGCGTTCTGTGAGGCCGGTAAGCGTGACAGTGTTCAATTGTAACAATTCCTCGTCTTTTCCCTCGGGTAAATCCTGAACATTTCCAAAGTTACCAAAGCCTGCATTGTTGACTAGGTACTCTACTTCTAACCCCAAATCTTCAGTCCTCCAGCAAAGCTCGCCTGCAGCTTGAGGATGGGACAAATCGATTGAAATCAATTCAATTGGTTGTTTTGAAACCTCCATCAAGTCAAATCTAACTTTTTCGAGCATTTCCATCTGGCGTGAGACTAGAATCAGTGGAATTTGATCCTTGGCAAAACATCTGGCGATCTCACGCCCGATTCCAGTTGAAGCTCCGGTAACCAGCGCATAGGATTGCATTTAAACTTTTTGACCTGAGGAAAATGAATGGAAAGGATTGCGCAGTCGTTACGAATATTGGGTGATGAGACCCGATTAAGGCTGCTTAGGCTGCTTTCTGAGCAGGCTTTGAATGTCAGTGAACTTACCCAGATTCTGGGCTTAGCTCAATCTGGTATTTCACGGCATTTAAGTCATTTGCGCAAGATAGGTGTGATTCAGGAGCGCAAAGAAGGGGTGTGGTCTTATTATCAGTTGACCCCATTAATTGACCAGGATGAGGATCTCAGACTTTTTGTTCAGTATTTACACCATCAACTTGAAGATCTAGATGACCCGCACCATGACCAAGTTCGTCTGCAGGAAATTTTGCACCAGCGCCGCCTCGGGGGGCCCGGACTTAATGAAAAACTTTTGGAACCGGGTCAATCCTGGTCTGCCTGGTCCCGGTTGCTTGGTCGTTTGATTGGTACTCTTAAGCCTAATTTACAGATTGCAGATCTTGGTTGCGGAGATGGGACCCTAACTTTAGAGCTTGCCAGATGTGCTGAGAAAGTAATCGGAGTAGATTTTGAAAGTGAACCTCTACGAGTTGCCCGACAAAATTTGCTTTTATCCGGTCTCCAAAACGTAGAATGGATTCAGGAGCCGTTGGAAAAATTGTCGCTCACCGATGAATCAGTGGATGTAGTGGTTTTTTCTCAGGCTCTTCACCATCTCAAGGAACCTGAAGTTGGCTTGAGGCAAGCCAATCGAATTTGCCGCAAAGGAGGCTGTCTGCTGATAGCTGAATTGGAGAGTCACAACCAGAGGTGGGTCCGTGATAAGTTGCAGCATGCCTGGCAGGGTTTTTCCGCCGAGAATCTCCACAAAATGTTGAAGAGATCTGGATGGCAACAGATCCATCTTGAATCCTTACCGCCGGCACGAGAAAAAATTTTTCAAGTACTGCTCGGTACGGCTCAAAAGCAATGAGCTAAGAGGTCAGAGTTTAAAAAAATACAGTTTGGGAGTCAGTTGTGAAAAAAGTTCGATACGCTGTGGTGGGAGCAGGTTGGATTTCTCAAGAAGCTTTTTTGCCAGGAGTTTGGCAGACGGAAAATTCGGTTGTCTCAGCAATTGTGACTGGCTCGGTGGAAAAGGGAAAAAGACTCGCTGAGTTCCATCAAGTTCCTGATGTGTTCGGATATGAGCAATATGCAGGAATGTTAAATGAAGATGTTTGTGATGCAGTTTATGTGGCGCTTCCCAACTCAATGCATGCCGAATATACCATTCAAGCAGCTAAGGCTGGTAAGCATATACTAGTAGAGAAGCCACTTGCTGTTTCACTTCAAGAGGGAAAAGCCATGATCGAAGCTGCCGAAGAGAATAGTGTGTATTTGATGACGGCCTATCGCCTGCACTCCGAACCTGGTACTGTGGAGGCTTTGGAACGAATTCGCCACGGACAGATTGGGGAGCCGCGCATATTCAATTCGATCCTTTCCTTTCAGATTCAGCCTAACAATCATCGACTGCAAGGCAGCCTCTGGGGGGGACCACTGCAAGACCTGGGAGTATATTGCATCAATGCCGCCCGACATCTTTTTGAAGCAGAACCTACAGAAGTTTGGGCATCCTGCAACGAAAGCTCAGGCAATCCGCTTTTTAATGAGGTGGAAGAATCCATTGCAGCGACCATGGTTTTTCCAGGGGGTCGAATCGCACAGTTCATAGCAAGTTTTGGAGCAGATACTTGTGACAGTTATACTGTCGTGGGAACAGCAGGAAGTCTCACAATGGATCCTGCCTACCGTTTTGAAAGTGCTATGAGGCTTCAGCAACGTAATCAAGAGGCTATGAAAACGGATCAGTTTCCCTATACGGACCACTTTGCTGGCATGACGGCCTATTTTTCAGAATGTATACGCAATGGTAAACCCCCTGAAGCTGATGGATTAGAGGGTCTTGCAGATCTTGCTATTTTACTTGCTATCGAGAAATCTGCTCAAACTGGGAAACTCCAGAAAATTGAACTCCCCAAGAGATCAGTTCACCCAAATGCTAAAATGATTTACCGATATCCAAGGTCAGAAAAAAAGATATTGCTTTAATAGTGTTTTCAGATCACTAAACTGCGATTAACCTGTAAATGTATTTCTGATAAAAGTGTTCTTGCGGTTATTTCAGGTTGAAAACTGAGTAAAACCAGCGATGCATTTATTCGGATCCTTCATTTTACTATCAAATCGCTTCCACTGTTTTCTGCCTGCTGGTCATCATTAAGAAGATGACAGAAACCAGAGAAAAACCGATCAGAACCTCAACCCCATGATTAAAGTTCTCGTATCCTCCTGCCAATACCACCAAACTTCCGCTAAGAACACCAAAACCCATCTAAACTGCGCCAAGCATTCCTGAAGCACTTCCTGCCAGATGTCCAGCCGCATAAACTGGTCCCATCGACCCATTCCCAATCACCAATCCTGCAGAAATTCCATAGATGATTGACGGCAAAGAAATCCAGGGAGGATGCATCGATCCAAGGAAATCAACTCCCAACAGAGCAAACATGGATCAGACTGATTAAACTTCCAGTCAG
>PBZZ01000119.1 GCA_002730365.1 Deltaproteobacteria bacterium | reverse complement strand
TACCAAAGGTGAGTGGAATCACTTCGCTGTTACATATGACAATGGCGCACTGAAGTTCTTCATCAATGGTGTGTTGGCAAAAGAAGATGATGGCTTTGACTTAGGATGGAACAGACTGAAAGTAGGTATTAACAGGTTTGGACAAGAGAACTGGAAAGGCTTCATTGATGACTTGAAAGTATTTGGACGAACACTTACTCCTGCTGAAGTTGTTGAGGAGTTCGAAGGTACGCTGCCTGCTAAGGTACAGAACGTTGCTGCATTGAACTTAGGTGAGCAGATTGGTATTACTTGGGATGCAGTTGAAGGTGTTAACACTTACAGAGTATACTACTCCACAAGTGGCAATCCAACTGTGAGTGACAACTTCTTCCAGGTACAGAATGCAAATGCTACAACTTATCCAGGTGAGTTGGCACCAGGCGTGACTTACTACTTCCGTGTAGCTGCCGTTAATAACATTGGAGCCGGTGAGCTCAGTGATGCTACTAACGAAAGCTCCACTACAATAGCAGAAGACGAGCGCAGGAATCCAGAGAATGCTGAGCCTGTATATGGAAATACAACTGTAGGTATTTGGTATGCTAATGATTCTATCACAAGCAATCCAAATAACTACAATCCAGCTTGGTATAACAGCAACAACTTCAAAGCTAACCAGTTTAACTTTGCTGCTCGATTGATTCTACTGGATGATGATAAGATTAAGCAAATTGGTGTTACCATTAACGGAAACAAGACAACTAAGACACATAATGTAAGTGACATGACGTTGAATGGACATAACAGTGTAAAACAGCAGATTGACACTGTTGACAAGAACGGTGGATGGAGTTACTTTCATTACTTTGTTGACAGAATTGATCAGTTCGACAGAGATCAGTTTGCTAGGAACTCAGGCAATCATCAGTGTGTAGGTGTTGACTTCAAGACTATTGCTGAGTATACAGCTTGTAATCCAGAGCTTTTCCAACAGCTTAAGGATAAGTGGGTATACGATAATGGTCCAGTGGATGGAGCGAAAAATACAATACTGAATGAGATTGTTCCTGTCCGTGATGGATACTATACCATTGAGGTTAAGAGGTTCAAAGGTAATCAACATTACAACTACAGTTTTCAGGATCGTTACAAAGAGTTCGTTATGGTAACACAGAAGAACTAATAACCACACAGGAGAGGCGCTTGCGTCTCTCCTTTCTTTCACTTTGCTTGTCTCAAAAACATAACCTCTTCTGCTCGCTTTAGAAAGTCTGCTTGCATTTCTAAGTTTTTCACTAAGATTGATCTGCTGCTCAGCTTTCTCCATCAACCAGGTCTTTGCCTGCTCCATCAGAGAGAAGGCAGCCACCAGGACGGATGAGGAGCTTCGAAAGCATTCCAATCAATGCATGATTTCTCTGGCTTCCTGCCCGCATTTGGTGGCAAACTCAAGCACATCATCATTGGATTGTTGATCGATCCCTGCGCTTTGCCTCTTCAAGAAGTTTGAGAATCCATGAAATTAGCTCCTGAAGCCCAACTCTACCTGCAACTTCGAGCATCCCTGAACCTTCCCGATCTTCGTACGCTGAGCCCTGATGAAGGACGACGCATTTCTGAGGAAACCAGCCGACGCTGGCAGTTGAGTGACCCTCCTGCAGTGGAATCGGTGGAACAAAGGTCATGTGATGGACCCAACGGGCCAGTTTCGCTACGAATTTACCGTCCGACGGGAAGTCCGAATGAGAGGCTGCCTAGTCTGGTCTTCTACCACGGTGGTGGTTGGGTTTTAGGTAGTCTCGATGGTGTGGATGGCCTCTGCAGGACGCTTTGCCAGGAGGCTCAACTTGTCGTGATTTCAGTAGACTACCGCCTGGCTCCCGAACATCAATTTCCAACTGGGGTTGAGGATTGCTGGGCAGCTACTTGTTGGGTCGCTGAAAATGCTGAGTCCTTGGGAATTGATCCGCTCAAGCTTGTTGTTGGTGGGGACAGCGCTGGTGGAAATCTGGCAGCATCAGTTGCTTTGCGTGCTCGCGACCAGGCCTTCCCGCAACTGGCTGGCCAGGTTCTGATCTATCCTGTCACCGACCTCACCCAGAGTCAGCCCTCCTACGAATCTTTTGCAGAGGGCTATCTACTTACTCGAGACTCGATGACCTGGTTCATCCAGCAGTATCTTCCCCAAGCAATGGATCTGAAGACTCCTGAAGCCTCCGTGCTGTTCGCAGAGTCCCTCGTAGGCTTGCCGCCGACCCTACTACTGGTAGCTGGGTTTGACCCACTACGTGATGAGGGCCTCGCCTATGCCAAGCGCCTACAGGAAGCTGGAGTTGCCGTGATTGAAAAAAACTGGGAGGGCATGGTGCACGGTTTCATCAACCAGCGGGACCTGCTTCCCCAAGCTCGGGAGGCCTCCAAATGGATTGCCCAGGAGCTGCGACGTCTGTTGGGCAAAAGTTCCGTGATACTTGGAACCAAGAGCACCCCGGCTAAGTCATCGACTGCCAAAGCATCCGGTAGTTATGAAATTCGGGAGATGGAACTGGAGGACCTCTATCGAGTCTATGCCCTCGGGGAGCAGCTCTACACTGCTGAAGACTGGCCTAATCTCTACCGCACCTGGGACGAGACTGACATCATCACCAACTACACCACCGATGGAGAGTTCTGCTGGGTCGCTGAAACCGATGCAGGAGAAATTGTGGGCTTTGCTTTGGGGGCAATGCTGGAGAAACAAAGAAATTCCTGGGTCTATGGCTGGCTGGACTGGCTAGGGGTTCATGCGGCTTGGCAGGGCAAGGGCGTTGGCAAGCGTTTGTTGGACAAGTTAACCGATCTCTTCATCGAGCAGGGTGCCCGCATGATCCTGATCGACACCGAGGCGGATAATGAGAAAGCTTTGCGCTTCTTCCAGAAGGAGGGCTTTGGCAACCCGAATGAGCACGTCTATCTCTCTCGCAACCTCACCCGTGATCCTGAATACCTCAAGCGCAAGCGAGGCCACACATCTTCAAGTAAGACTCGGTCTGCCATTAAGAGCGCTCCCAAACCACAACGCCCTTGAATTTGTTGCTTTAGAATTCCCTCAGTTTGCAGCTTGCTTGCCTCAAATCGAGAAGGAACACTTGATTGAACGATTGTCCAAAAACCCTCGCCAACTGAGAGAGGAGGGACCTTCATGGACGGTGAGTGAGGGAGATTTGCAGACTAAAAATGCAAGGAAATTTACGAGCTTGGCGTAGCCCCTCATCTGGCCTGTTGGCCACCTTCTCCCTCAGGGAGAAGGACCAATATAAAATCCATCTGGTCGGTAGCTTTACAATGAAAGTTTGTTCAAAGTAGATGAGAACACATTGAGCCAAGCAAATTATTCTAACAAAAATTTTGATGAAAGGACTCAAATTTTGAATTGGAATCATATGAGTCAGCTCCAAAGAAGGATTTCTGAGACGAGTGTGGGAGTGCAGAGAAGAGAAGCGGTGCTGAAGGAACTAAGCCCCGAGTTGGGACAATTCATCCTGGAAATCGGATGTGGCGGTGGGCAACTACTTAAGGAAGTGGGAATGAGAGTGGGTCCCAGCGGTAAAGTGATTGGCCTGGACATCAGTGCAGATCAAATTGCGGCTGCCAAAAGCTTTTGTGAAGAGTTAGATCACATCGAGTTTTTCAATGGTAAGCTTGAAGAACTTGAAGGGAGTGATCATCAATTGGATTCGGTGACCTCAACGCAAACCTTGGAGTATGTGGAAGACTTGGATTCCCTGATGAAATCCATGGTGAAATTGATGAAACCATGGTCCAAGTTTATTAACTATTCCACGCTTTGGGATTATTTTCGATTCCACGGACCAGAAGAGAAACTCAATCAACTGATCCATACAGCGGCCATCCATCAAGCACATTTGATGTTGCCCTCCAAGTTGCTTGGAATCTTGAAGAAGAATGGCTTTCACAATGTCAGGACGAACCCGGTCCCTTTCTTCTTTACCAAGCGGGATGCGAATTCCTTTGCGAATTTCACTGAAATGAATCTGGCAAAGGTTGCTCTTCAGAATGGCGTTGCCGACGCAACAGTCACCGAATGGAGAAGACAATTGAAAGAAGCGGAGCAAGAAGGCAGGTTTTCCTTCACGGTGATTGGTGTTGTAACAACCGGGTACCGAACTTAAGAGTAAAAAAGAGATCAGGGGGGCCATCTACTTTTAATTTCTCACATTGACGGTCTCAAAAAATGGAAACTTGGATTTATGCCCCTCAGATACGCTGCCTGGTCCTATCACGATTCACCAGTTGTGGTTCAATACCGTTCTTAGATTTGATACTACGGATCCTCAGCTGTTCCGTTAGGCCCAAACAGAAAAAATCCTTGGGCACTTGTCTTAGGATTTGGTTGGTATTTTTGAGAAAGTTGTGTCGTTAAAGAGGGAACTTATTTTGGTAAGATCTGGCGGAGTACCCAGTTGTAGACAGATAGATTCAGAAAAGCTTCATCCCAACAAGTTGAATCATGTCCTCCTTCTGGAACTACGGTAAATTTAATTGGTGAACCTAGGGACTTAAGCTGATTCACCATACTTTCCGTTACAGAAATGGGCACAATCTCATCTTTTCCACCGTGGAAAGCCCAAATAGGTAGTTTCGGAAATTTAAATGCGTAAACAAATGGTGCACAGGCACCACCTGCAACAACACAGGAAGCCCAAGAATTTGAGTATTGGATGGCGAGTCTCCAAACTGCATAACCACCCCTGCTGATACCCATTAGGTTGATCCGATTAGCATCGACTCGATGGGTTTCAACAATTTCTTTAATAATAGCTAGTACTGTTTGTTCGCTCCAAAACTTGTCAGGATCATAATGTAATGGAGATACCACGATACTCTCCAATTCATTCCCATCTTTGATGTACTGGTTAATTCCTTTCTCTTTGAGCGCCTCAAATTCGTTGTCTTCAATGGAACCTCCATGCAGAAAGACAATCAAAGGATAGCTGTTTTGTGGATTTTGTTCGTAGCTATTTGGTTTGTACAGTAAGTAGTCTATATCAGTAGATTTTTGCTTATTTCATTTGTGAAGTGTTTCCTTCATAACTCTTCCTCTATCTCAATCGATTCTGAATTTCTTTTCTAATGAGTTGGCCAATCATCCAGCAGTGAGACCGCCATCAGCCAGGAAAACCCCACCGTTGAAGACAGTAGATTCATCCAAAGCCAGGAAAGGTGCAAATTGAGCGATCCCACCATCCGTTCCATATCGGTTCATTGGGATCATGGTTTTCACAAAATCTTCAACGGCTGCTGGATTTTCTGGGTTAACCTGTTGATGGAGAGAGTCCATCATCCGGTTCGCAATGGGACCTGTGGTGTAAAGACGTTGAAATGGACACCTCTGGATCCAAACTTTAGGCAAGCAGTATTAATCATCCCACAGACAGCGTGCTTGCTGGCAACATAGGGGCACAACCCATTAAAAACAATGACAACTCCACCTGAGGATATAGCGACGAAAGAACCACTTTTCTGGGCAGTCATTATCGGAGTAGCGTGCTTCAGAAGTAACCAAACTCCTGTGACATTGATCTCGAGTACAGAGTTGAATTGTTCATAGGTGTGATCAGTCATCAGCTAAACCAAAAAACCTGCCTCTTTCCAACTGTTTTAGAAACTCCGCATAATTCCAATTCCAAAGCGGAATTTGGGTTCTTTTTGCTGGAACTGCTTGTCTTGTTCATTGGCGAATTCAAGCAGTCGAATGCTAGCTTCTTCGTCGTTGATTTCCCCATTCTTGACGGAATCTTCAAGCTTATCTCCGACAAATACATACTCTGAAATATACTTTTCGGTTCGCGTACCGTTGTCGTTATAGATCGATTCCACCTTGGACTTGATGCAGTTCCATTCCTCAAGGAAACTTGGGGAAGAACACTCATTGATTTGAATTTCTTGAACCGTAGGTCGGGTGGTGGTGCATCCAGCAATCAGCAGTAGCAGAGACAGATTAGCAACGACCTTTGTCATTGGATTGGTGATAAGCTGATCTCTGCAATGCTGAATCAGTGGCTGCATGGTGGAAGGAAGCATTTCTTGATAATTGCGGATGGTGGTTGTTGACGAAGTTTAAGCATAAACCGCTTGCCGGAGGCCCTTGAGATAACCGATCGCAAAGAGTCTACCAATTTCAGAGTAACCGAAATTTTGGTTGCTGTCTTCCCCCATCGTGGGAACGTGGTCGGGGCGGCAGATACCATCGTAGCCCACTTCCTTGTAAGCCTGCATACAAGCAACCATGTCGGTCTTGCCGTCATCGTGGAAGGTCTCGACAAAATCGGTGGCCTGTCCCTGTACATCTCGGAAGTGCACAAAGAAGATTTTCTGTTGTCTGCCAAATTTACGGATGACCCCGGGCAGATCATCTGTCATCAGTGTGAAGTTGCCTTGACAGAGGGCGATGCCACTCATCTCACTGGGATGCAGGTCCAGCAGTCGCTGGAAGTTATCGATACTGTACATGATTCGAGGAGTTCCCTTGACCAGCGGAATCGGGGGATCGTCCGGGTGCATGGCGAGCTTGACTCCAGCCTCCTCTGCTTCGGAAACCACGGCATCCAGAAAGTAATTCAGGTTGTTCCAGAGCTTCTCTTCGGTGAGGCCATATTCGTTCTCATAGGGATCCGTAACATCCTCTAGCCGAAACTGGGTCACCAGCGCTCCTCCCCGAGAGGGTAGATTGGTGGTGGTTCGGATCCAGTTGAAGATCGGCATCCACTCGTAGCACCAGACTGGAATCTCCAGCTTTCCCATGTTACGGATCAACTCGATCACCTGCTCAATCTCCTGGTCTCGTCCCTCAATGCCGAGTTTGACCTTCTCCATTGGTGGACGATTCTCTAGTGCTGCCAAATAGAAGCCTGTTTCTTCATAGCGTTTTTTCTGAGCAGCCAGCTTATCCAGACTCCAAGGTAGGCGTTCCCTCGGAACCCCCAGCCCTTCGCTCCAGTCCATCGCTCCTACGACGTCCGTCACCCCACACTGCTTGACAAGTCGGATCAGGCTCTCCTGGTTGGGCTGAAAAAATTCGGCAATACGGATCATTTCAGCCTCCACTCTGCTGGGTTTTCTTCCACTCTTCGAATTCCTGCTGAGCTTCATCGGTCAGCGGATAGTACTTACGCAGATCTCCACCTTCGGAGAGCTTCAGCTTGGAGAAGACTTCCCAATCCTTGTGTGTGCCGGCGTGAGCAATGATGTCGTCAACGAGCTGCAAGGGGACGACGACAACGCCATCGTCATCGGCAATAATGATATCTCCCGGGAAAACCAGTCGACCTCCACAGGCAATCGGACAATTTACTGAGAAGGGAAAGATGCCTGTCTGAATGTGATAGTTGGGTGTGAAGCCACGAACCCACATGCCTAAGCCAGTTTCCAGTGCTGGTTGTGAGTCACGAATCACTCCATCGACGACGATACCTTCTCCCCCCTTGCCTTGGAGATAGGTCAGCATCATCTCACCGAAGACCCCGCTCTGCATATCTTCCCGGGCGTCAACCACCACCACATCTCCAGCTTCTGCGAGGTAGAGAGCGTGCCGATGAAGCTGTTTCTCCACTTCCTGGTATTCTGATTTGTCATCATAGTAATCTTCACGAATGGGCATGAACTGAAGTGTGATCGCTGGACCGCCGATCACTCGCCCTGTCTCCTGGGTCACAGGTCCGACGATGTGTGAATTACGGATGCCTGCCTTATGCTTGAGTTCCGCGCTGAGCGTCGCGCTGCCGATCTCCTTCAGTTGTTCGATCTTGGCGCGTTCAGGTCGTTGAAAGCGGACTGGGTGGACTTGGGTTTCCATAAGATTTAGCTCCAAAGGCGATCGTGGGAGTCCAGAACATTCCAGCTGTCCGTTGAGTCAAAGAAGCCACTGAGTTCTGGAGTTTGAGGATTGAGGTGCGCTTGCACCACTTCTTCGTTTAATTCGATACCGAGACCTGGGGCTTCCGGAACTCGGATGTGGCCATCTTCCACCAGAGCCTTGCCTTCAAAAGTCACCAGATCTTCCCACCAGGGCAGATCGACAGAGTGCATTTCCAAGGCTACGAAGTTTTCGGTTGCTGCAGCACAATGGACGTTGGCCATGGCGACGATGGGAGAGCCAGCTTGATGCAAGACCATCGGTACACCATACTCCTGGGCCAGATCACCAATGCGCTTGGTCTCCAGGATACCACCAGAAGTAGCCAAATCTGGATGCACATAAGAGATACAGTCTTCGTCGAGTAGGGTTTTGAATTCCTGGCGCAAATAGATGTCTTCTCCAGTACAGACCGGAGTCTCTACGGCGTTCTTGATAGCTTTCATCTGCTTGGGAAACTGCCAAGGCAGCATGTCTTCATACCAAGCAAAGGTGAAGCGATCCAGTGCACGACCCAGACGAATGCAGCTATCGAGGCCAATGTGACCGAAGTGGTCAATGGCAATTGGAATGGTGCTGCCAAGCTGTTCACGGATCACCCGGGCGTATTCAGTCAGGTGTTCGATCCCTTTCTGGGTGATTTGCGTAGCGGTGAATGGGTGCATCAGGTTGGGATTGACAGCGACAGCTGGATCTTGAATTAAGGTCCCTTCAATGCCACGCAGAAGGTTGATGCCCACATCCATCTTGAGAAATTGGTACCCCTTGTCGATGCGAGTCTGCATGCGAGCCGCCATCTTTTTTGGCTCCTGTTCTGAGGGAGTATCAGCATAGACCTTGATCCAGTCACGATACTTCCCACCAGCCAGCATGTAGGAGGGTACTCCATAGGCCTTTCCAGCCAGATCCATCAGCGCCATTTCTACACCGCAGACTCCACCTCCTTGACGTCCATGAAACCCGAACTGCTGGATTTTACGGAAGACTCGCTCCACGTTGCAGGGGTTTTCCCCAAGCAAGCGACTCTTGAGCATTAGCGCGTAGCGGACGCTTGCGCCGTCTCGCACTTCCCCAAGTCCCGTGATGCCTTGATTGGTATAGATCCGCAGCAGAGGCCAAAACCAGTTGTCGTGACCCACGATGGCAAAGCGGAGGTCGGTGATTTTCAGTTCAGAAGGCCGTGAATGGGTTTGGATGCTCATATGTTTCCGATGAACAAGAAAAAGAGAGTGGAAGTTTAGCTGACCATACCTCGTGCGTTGACAGGGACAATGGCTTCCACCTGATCCTGCCGAATTAGGTTGACTTGATCAAAGAGGTTGGAGACCAGACAGACGTGGTTCGGGATGATCCGTACCTTTTCTCCAATGGTAGGCTTGTTGGCACAGGCTGAGAGATCGATCGTGCCATGTTCTTCATTGAGGGTCGTGATGATCGCGTCTGGATATTCGACCAGGTGACCCATTCCCGGGGCGTCACAACGATCTGAACCGAGTGACTTGGAGCCAGTATCAACGACAGCTCGATTCTCAGTGGGGCGACTGACCACGGTTGCCAGAACTGTCAATGCACAGTCGTTCAACGTTCCGAAACCATAGCTGGCCATCATGCGGTCACAGTAGATGTAGGTCCCTGGCCGGTGTTCGGTCACAGCCTTGACCTCTGCAGCCTGGTAGTAGTTGGGAGTTCCTCCACTGGAAATGACCTCTGGGGCCAGATGATTCTCCGTCAACAACTTACGAGCATCTTCCAGCCATTGATCAACTTCAGCCACGCGATTTCGTGGGGGATAGGTCATCAAACCAAGGTAGTGCAGTCCAGATTGTTCAGAAATGAAGCGGGCTAGCTTCAGCGCCTCCTCTGGGGTCTGGACTCCGCAGCGACCAGCACCCGTGTCACATTCAACCAGCACTCGCAGTCGGTGCTTAGGATTCTGGAACTTGTTGGCATAGCCTTGGGCAACGGTTTCATTGTCGGTGACCACGCTCACCCGAATGCTCTCGTGTAACCTGGCCAGTCGCTCCAGCTTGGCTTCTCCCACCAGATTGTAGGTGATCAGGATGTCCTGGACCCCCCCTGCTGCCATGCTTTCGGCTTCTCCCACTTTTTGACAAGTGATTCCACAGGCCCCGAATTTCACCTGCAAATTTGCGAAGCGATGGAGCTTGTGGGTTTTGATGTGGGGTCGCAGCGTAAGACCGTTGGCGTCTGCATAACCCTGAACACGCAGTAGGTTAGCAGAGACTTTTTCCAGATCGATCAACACGGCAGGCGTGTCGACATCACTCCAGTTGGGCATTGAAAATCCTGGCTGAGAGTTGTTGGAATAGGTCAAAGGCAGGGAGCACCAGGCATTGCTTGGTATTCACTTGATCTCCTGTGAACTGTAACATTGAAAAGGCTACAGGAGTCGTTGACCTACATTCTGATAAATAATTTGGAATTCGGAAGCTAGAGAAAAGAGTCTGGATTTGCAAGTTTCCCAAGCACAGCTCTTTCCCAATAAAGCGCCATCTGTTCTTCAGTATTCAATCGAAGAAGCCGACGTCTTCTGGAGCCAGATATTGTGCAGCTGCCTCTGGAATCAGGTCAACGCCCATGCCCGGTCGCTCGATCACGTCAATCATGGAGTTCTTTACGATGGAATTGGGCAGACCTTCCACGATCTCATACCACCAGGGATCATGTCCTGTTGGGTATTCAAAGGCAATGAAGTTTGCGGGCAAGGTAGCACAGACTTGAATCAGCGCCGCCAGTCCTAAGACGCCGTTGCCAGTCCCATGGGGTGCCATCAGGATGCCGTGCAGGTAGGCGTATTCGGCAATCCACTTCAACTCAGCGATTCCACCGACATCTGCTGGATCGGGCCCCACAACATTGACCGCATGACTCTCGATCAGATCCTTGAAGTTCTGGCGCAGATAGATCTGTTCACCTGTGTGAATTGGGGTGGAGGTAGATTGGGTCAGGTCCCGATATACGTCGGCATTCACATAGGGAACGTAATCCCCTGTGAGCATGTCCTCCAGCCACATCAGGTTGTAGGGTTCAACAGCTCTGGCAAAGCGTAACGCATCTGCAGGCATCCATCCGGGACCACAGTCGAGGGCGAGTCCTACTTCATCACCGAGTACTTCTTTCATAGCGGCTACGCAGTCGACTAGCAATGCGAGCCCACGTTCCGTCAAGACACCCTGATCCATTTGTCCGTGGAAAGGACTATGCGCTGCCTGTCCGTAGAAGAAACGATCGAGCTTCTTCATTGGTGAATGGAAGGCGATTCCCTGCTTAACGATATCAAAGCCCTCGGGCAGGGTTTTCATCCACCGACAGTTCTCTGCCATTGCTTCCGGAGTCCACTCTTCCATCGGTCGACGAATTGAACCATTGTAGGTGCGCACCTGATCCCGGACCTTGCCACCGAGCAATTTGTAGACAGGAACTCCAGCCGCTTTCCCTGCAATATCCCAGAGCGCGTGCTCAATGATAGAGATCGGTGCCCCATAGGGTTTGAACGAACCGCGTTGTCGGATCTTCAGCATGCAGCGTTCGACATCCGTTGGGTCTCCCCCAATCAGGGCTTCTCGAAATTGAAGAACCCATGGTTTCAAATAAGGCTTGTACTGTTCAGCTTCTCCGTAGCCTGAGATCCCTTCATCGGTTACAATCCGTATAATGGGATTTTTGCCAATCAGTGCGCACTTTAGATCCGTGATCTTCATTCCACTCCTTTTCCCTGAATGCTTTTGGAAAGACGGCTAAAACAAGTATTTTTGCAGCCTTCAACAAACAACAAAGACCTGAAAAATCGTCAGCATGGATCATCCCTTTCTAGGGGTGAACTGAACGATTGAGACACGTTCGACTGTACGATGATTTTTGTGATCATTTCTAGCCGAATTAAATACTTTTTTCTATTAACCATCTATTGCTTTTTGAGCACTTTTCAGATTCATCTTCAATTCAACAAAAAAGAATGATGCAGATGCAGCACAAAATTGTGTAAAGAATCGAACCAAAAATCTTGCAAACGTTGCGGATAAAGAAAATGGTACGCACATTCGAGAAGATGAGGAGCAGAACCAAGGTTTGGATTCTTGTAAATTTTTGGGGAACCACATGAACATGCAGTCAGCTCATCGCTCCTCCACCTTCCTCACGGTGGATCTGGAGAGAGACGGCAAACAGTTTGGGCATATTAACATCCCTCAGTCGCCGAACAACGATGCCTGGGGAGTTCAGCAGGTACCGATTGCCGTAATTAAAAATGGTACTGGCTCTACCTTGATCCTGACCGGAGGCAATCATGGGGATGAGTACGAGGGGCCCGTCACCATCTCGGAGCTGGCCAGAGATTTGGATCCAGCCCGTATTTCAGGCAGATTGATCCTGATCCCAACCCTGAACAACTCTGCGACACAGGCAGGACAACGAGTATCTCCATTGGATGGGTTGAATTTGAATCGAACCTTTCCTGGCGATCCCTATGGGTCGATTACTGAGCAGATCTCCTTCTATCTCAACGATCACCTCTTCCCTGTTGCAGATGCTTACGCAGACCTACACTCCGGAGGAAGTTCGCTACATCTCTTGCCTAGTGCGATAGTCCAACCGGCACTAGAAAAAGAGCACATGGAGCGCAACATTGCGCTGGCTAGAGTCTTTGCTGCTCCTTACACCGTCGTTATCGATAATCTTGGAGATCCAAGAACTGCCGGTGCCGCGGCAGTTCGAGCTGGATTGACCACAGTCGGTACCGAGATGGCCGGTGGAGGAATTGTACGCAGCGATGCGCTCTCCATCTGTAAGCGTGGAGTGCAGAACATGATGGGTCATCTGGGAATTATACCAGGTTATCATCAGTGGTCGACAGGCGTGGAGGAGAAAATCTTGCCGCTGCCAGGAGCCAAGAGCTTTGTCTTTGCGCCAATGGAAGGAGTATTTGAACTCTTTCACGAACTGGGACAGCAGGTCGCTGCCGGCCAGGAAGCAGGGCTGGTGCACAGCTTGGTCAACCCTTTTGAACCACCAAGAGTGATGTGCTACGAAACAGATGGGATTCTCTATGGGTTACGAATGATTGGGAAAGTGGTGAAGGGCAATTGCTGTGCAGTGATTGCCGTGGAATTTGAAGGTTAATTTCAAGCGAGAAAACGAATGACAGGCAAAGTAGATCTCCTCCTCAAAGGTGGACGAGTGATGGACCCCAGTGTGGGCTTGGATTCACATAAGGATGTTGCTTTCACGGATGGCAAGATCTCTGCGATTCTGGACAGCAACAGTCTGGTTGAGGCCAAGGAGGTTCAGGATGTTTCGGGCTGCATCGTTTGCCCAGGGTTGATCGATCTCCACACTCATGTCTACTGGGGCGCCACGGGTCTTGGGGTAAACGCGGAGGACATTGCCGGGCGTAGCGCTACAACCACTTTCATTGATGCCGGCAGTGCTGGGGCTGGTAATTTTGGTGGACTCAAACACTTCATTGCTGACAACACCGATCTTCGTATCCTTGGATTCATCAACATCTCTTTTGCGGGCATTTGTGGTTTCAGCAAGAAGAAAGCGAACCTCTTCCCAGAGTGTGAAGATATCCGCTTACTCGATACTGACGAGTGCCTGGAAGCCATTGAGAAGTACCGGGATAGCATCGTTGGGATCAAGGTGCGGATTGGACGCTACGCAAGTGGCAGCGCTGGTATGACGCCACTCCAAATCGCCCGGGAGGTTGGTGAGGAGACGGGTTTGCCGTTGATGACCCATGTAGATTTTCCTCCACCGGATCGGGATGATGTTTTGAACTACCTGCGCCCCGGGGATGTGCTGACTCACTGTTTCCGTCCATTCCCCAATGCCCCACTCTATGGCAACGGTAGCATTCGGGAAGCGGTCACTCAGGCCCGAGAGCGGGGAATCATCTTTGACTTGGGTCATGGTGGGGGTTCACTCTCCTTCCAGGTGAGCCGAAAGATGCTGGAGCAGGATTTCCTACCGGACACGATCAGCAGCGACGTACACCTGATGAGTGTCGACGGTCCCGCCTTTGATATTCTTGTGACGATGTCCAAGTTTCTCTGCCTGGGTATGCCTCTGATGGACGTGATTCGGGCTTCCACCACTCGTCCCGCAGAGGCAATTCAACGACCAGATCTGGGCAACTTGCAGGTGGGCAGCCCTGGAGATGCAGCGGTGCTGAGAATTGAGGAGGGACGCTTTGAGTACTATGATGTCAAGAAGGAACTGTTGCTTGGTGACAAGCGTATGATCGCAGAAAAAATGGTGGTCAAAGGAAAAATCTGGAGATAACCAAGGAGTTGAGGATGGAGAAAGGTTTTTTTGTCTATGCTTGGGATCTAGCAGAGGAAGGCCCCAAGTCAGCGCTGGCGAAGATTCAAGAGCTTGGGGCTAATACGGTTTGTCTGGCTTCCAGCTATCACGCCGGTAAGTTTACCCGTCCCCGGGCCAAGCAGAAAATCTACTTTCCTGTGGATGGGACGGTCTATTTTGAACCGAATCGGCAACTCTACAGAAGTATTCAGCCCAAGCGGAATCCGGTCTTAGATCAGTACGATTTCTTCAGAGATTGGCCAAAGTACAACAAGGATTTGCGACTCAAGGCCTGGACCGTCTGTACCCATAACAGTCCGCAGGGATTGGAGCATCCGGAACTTTGTGTCAGGAATGCTTTTGGGGATCCCTACATCTACAATCTCTGCCCGGCCAATGACGAAGTACAGCATTATGTGCGGGCGCTGTGTCAGGACTTGGCATCGATCGAGAGCGTAGAGTGCATTACCTTGGAGACCCCAGGCTACCTACCTTTCTGGCATGGCTATCACCATGAGTTTGGTTTTGTTCCACTGGACTTTCAGGCACAGGCTCTGTTGGCGCTTTGCTTCTCAGCTGATACCAAGCATAAAGCTATTTCCTTCGGGGTGCATGCTGACAGTCTGCAGAATTGGGTCGTGGGACGTCTGAATCAGTTTTTTGCTTCTGGAGTCTACCCGAAGGATTCGATGGCGATGCACTGGTTCCTTGCAGACTTGATTCAGGAGCCTGATCTGATGGCCTATCTCCGGGCTCAGGAGCAGATTGTTTCTGAGTTGATCAAGTCGGTTCGAGATGTGCTGCCAAAGCATGTACGCCTGAACCTGATCCCCACAGTACAACGCCCCACAGCAGGTTGCTGGGTGGAGGGAACTGGATTGACGAAACTATCGGAGCTCTTTGATGGGGTTGATTCCTGTGCGTATCAGAATGGAGCCGACGAAATCTTCATGGACTCCTGGGATGTGCGACGCCGTGTGGGCGATGAGGTTCCCCTGAACTTCATCCTGCGCCCTGCTCCCCCCGATTTGGATAGCAAGTCCCAACTACTCAGCGCGGTCGAACAACTCAAGACGCTTCAACCGTGTGGGATCAGCTTCTACAATTATGGTTTTCTACCAGAACCCAACCTGCTCTGGGCTCAGAAAGCCTTTGCTTTGTTGGATTGACTCATCTCGATGGAATATTGATTCACCTGTCGATAAGAAAGGGAAGGTATGCAGCGATATGCAGGAAAGAACGTGCTTATCAGTGGAGGAGGTTCTGGGATTGGCCACGCAATCTGTCTAAGGTTGGCCGCTGAAGGAGCCAACATCATACTGATTGATAAGGATCTCAAGGGAGGTCAGTCCGTCGAGCAAGAGCTGAAGCTACAGAATACCAAGGTGCTCTTCGTTCAGGCTGATATCACCAGTGAGGCTGATGTTGAGAAAGTTCACAAGGAAGCGACCCTGTTCTTTGGTACCATTGACGTGCTGGTCAATAATGCGGGGGCAGCCTTTGCTGAGAACTACGCGATGACTACGTTGGAAAACTGGAACCAGGATATTGCCCTGAATCTGACCGGCCATTACATGTTGACCCGTCTCTTCCTGCCAGATATGGAAGCCCAGGGCAAAGGTGCGATTACCAATATTTCTTCGGTCAATGGTGCACAGTCTTTCGGGAATCCTGCTTACAGCGCAGCCAAAGCTGGGGTGATCTCCTTCACACAGACCTTGGCAATTGAATATGGTCCAAAAGGCATTCGTGCCAATGTAGTGTTACCAGGCACAATCGAAACACCGGTTTGGCAAACCCGTAAGGATTCACGACCAGAGGTTTTTGAGTTGGTTAAGGGATGGTATCCAGTTGGTCGAGTTGGTCGACCTGAAGACATTGCTGCTGCCGTTGCTTTCCTCAGTGCGGATGAAGCGAGTTTCATCAACGGGGCTTCCTTGAATGTCGATGGCGGTTTGACCGCTGGAAACTTCCGGATGATCAAAGACATCACTGGAGAGTAGCAACAGCGGTTTCTGCAGGACGTAAGACGCGAGTGTGAGGAGCATAAATCAGACAAAGGGTGTTTATGAATCTGAGTAATTTAAGTTTTCTTGATAATTCAAAATCAAGATCTATCAGTCCGGAAAATTTCACAGGTGCAAAGAGTCAGGGTGGACGAGCCACCACGGGTACGGGTGCAGACTGCGCGAGGGATCTTGGTCCAGGTTGGAAAATATCCCCTTCCGTTAAGATTCAAAGTGGACAGATTTTTGAGATAGCTTTGATTGACGGGCCGGGGACGATCGAGCAGATCTGGATGACTCCCACAGGCAACTGGCGCTTCAGTATCCTACGTTTTTATTGGGATGATCAGGAGTATCCAGCTGTGGAGTGTCCAGTCGGAGATTTCTTTGCGTGTGGCTGGGGAAAGTTTGCGCCGGTTTCCTCACTGGCGGTTTGTGTGAATCCGGGGAGTGCCTTTAACTGTTACTGGCCGATGCCTTTCGCTAGGCGATGTCGTATCACGCTGGAAAACATTGGGGACGAGGAGATGACACTGTACTATCAGATCAACTACTCTCTCGGTGAGATCAGTCCACAGGCCGGGTATTTCCATGCACAGTTTCGCCGGGTTAATCCGTTGCCCTACAAAACCGACTACACGATTCTGGATGGTGTGCAGGGAAAGGGACGCTATGTAGGTACTTATGTGGCCTGGGGAGTCAACAATTCGGGCTGGTGGGGTGAAGGCGAGATCAAATTTTTTCTTGATGGAGACGAGAAGTTTCCAACAATCTGTGGAACAGGGACCGAGGACTACTTCTGTGGTTCCTATAATTTTGAAAACAAGGAAACGAAGCAGTACGAAGAGTTCTCCACAGCTTATGCTGGCCTACCTCAAATCCTGCGTCCGGATGGTGTGTATCATTCTCAAACTCGTTTTGGCATGTACCGCTGGCACATCACGGATCCCGTACGATTTGAGCAGGATCTGCGCGTGACTATTCAGGCCCTTGGTTGGCGCAATGATCGGCGCTATTTACCGCTGCAGGATGACATTGCCTCAGTAGCCTACTGGTACCAAATTTTGCCCAGTCAGCAATTTCCCAAGCTGCCTGACAAGGATTATTTGGAGATAATTTAAATGTTAAACGTGATCTTGTTTCTTCTTGCCTAGGCAGAAAAAGTGATTTTATGCTTCTAGGAGTACTTCTGATGCAATTTGATTGTTTGTGAATCAACATTATCGAACATACCCGAGTTCGTTTTCTTGACTCTGTCTATCTTTGGGTTGATAAGTTCGATTGCCAAGAGTAATCCAAATCTGAGCTCTGCCATTTGCTTACTTACATTTCAACAAGGAGTCGTTATGAGTATCTGCAGAACAACAATTCTTGAAACACATACGAAAGAAGATTCTGATGCATTGTTAGCTGACTATATCGAAAACTTTGATTCGATGTTTCCTGAATGCACACTAACTCTTAACTCAAGAATTAGTCCAACAACATTAATCAGTAATTCAGTTTATCCTGACCAGGAAACGATTGAAAAAACAGGAAATGGAGCTCGCAAGGAATTCGCAGAGAAGCACAAGAATCGCATAAAACAAATGACTACTCATGTTGGAGGGGTCACTCTATCGAAGTAGAGAACCATGAGATTCGGCAAATTACCTACATACGCCCCTAGGCAGGTTTGAAGTTCTGTTAATGTTCGTGGTCATAATTTCCGGCGAACGAATTGATTCGTAGTACTTTTTGGTCTGTTCTGGCAGCGTTGATTTCTCAAATATATCTGTTTTTATTTATTCATTTTCAAATCATTTGAACCAGAATTTTGATCTGCTTGAATTATGTGCGGGCCAAAGCGATAAGTTCATCTTCCATACACCCCGAGCTGACTAGGGCCTACAGCTGTGCTGCAGCGCAAATCTCGCAGCACAGATCTCAGACTATATGCCGCTAAAATCAACCATGGCTGGCGTATTGTTCTCCCCCACCTAGTGAACGTTGCTCCAGTGGCGCTTCCCTATGGCACCCAACATTTTAAGCCACCAGATTTAGACAGTAAGCGTGACTTGATAGACGCCTTCTCGATCAGTTCTTCTTTGGTCAGTTCAAAATTTCCTGGCTCTTATCGTTGTCCTAGATGTTAACCTAGGTAAACATGCAGTTTCCGGTAGCAGTTTAAAACTGAACAATAGGAACATAACTCTTTCAAAGCAGTAGACGAAACATTGGGCAGCACAAATCAGCTACCCCTCTTCCCTCGTTCCTTACATTCTTGCACTACAGTACATTCCAAATACTTGACTTCTGCAATGAAGCGAATCCTACATTCCAGGTCAAAGCTCAAAACGAATTACGACTTTTTGCGATTATTTGCAGATTTTAGTCTTGGTTATCCCTCAATAACCAGTATTGATCTGGGTTAATCTCAGTTAGTACATTGGATTCATAATCCGTTGGACTTTGATTATGGAGCCGTGAAATAACTCACTGCTTGCCTTTTTGCCATGAGTTTATTGATATCTAGAATGTAAAATTGTTTTTTAATTGAGTTCAACTTGTTGAAATCGGACAGTGAGGAAATATGTTAAATTTTATGGCTGTCATCAAACTTAATAAATGCACTTTTG
>PBZZ01000118.1 GCA_002730365.1 Deltaproteobacteria bacterium | reverse complement strand
ATGCAATTAACCCATTCCCAATCATTTTAAACTCGTTCAAATAATATACTACTTCCCCGACAGACATTTACGCTTTTTCAAACGGCAGCCAGCCCCCAAATAATTTTATGATGATCCAAAACAAGGCGCATATTCCAAAATCTTTGATTCATCATTTAAAATTCTTTAAATCTTTAGGATTTTTCTAGAACAAAAAATGTAATATCTTGCCAGTTTGAATCCTACCAAACGGTTTTGATTGACCCGCCATCTACAGCGACGCTGCTACCTGTAACGTAGGATGCAGCATCTGAAAGTAAAAAAGCTCCCATCTTTCCGAAGTCTTCGATTGTTCCATATCTTTGAAGAGGAATGGTTGCCTGGCTCTGGGCCTTACACGCTTCTACAGAAATGCCGGCAGCTTTCGCCTGATTCTCATCGATGGAACGCACTCGGTCAGTGTCAATTCGGCCAGGCATAAGGTTGTTTACGCGAATATTCTTGGTAGCTAGCTGAAGCGATAAGCTTTTTACAAGACTTGTTACCCCGGAGCGCATGACGTTTGAAAGAATTAGAACGTCAATTGGTTCCTTCACCGAAGATGAGGTCACTGTAAGAATGGAGCCACCTCCACGAGATTCCATCGATGGAATGACCTCACGAATCATTCTGACTGCACTCATAAGGTTCATATCGAAGGCCGCTTGCCAATTCTCATCAGTAAAATCCATAAATTTACCTGGAGGGGGCCCTCCTGCGTTGACTACCAGTAAATCTACTCCCTCAAAGTGATCAGTTGTTCTTTTGGTCCAATCTTCGATACTTTCATTCTTGGACGCATCCAAAACGGAGGTCAACACGTCGGCGTGGGCTTCTTCTCGCAACTTGTTGGCAGCTGCTTCAATTCCATCTTTTGATCGACTACCAATCGACAATTTTGCACCTTCACGAGCCAATTCCTGTGCAATTCCGAATCCTAGGCCTTTGCTAGAGGCCGCTACCATCGCGACTTTCTCTTTTAAATTTAACTGCATTGTCTCTCCAGACTCTTTCGATTTAAGTTTGGTTATTTAAATGACATTCAACAAACTGGAAGTTTCCCTAAAATGCAAGATGTTCAACCCAAAACTCCACTACGAGAGTTTTTGGCTTTTTAGCAAACGAATTTGATTTCATTCCTGAGGGATCACGATCTTCAGCCGAAAATTATAATTTGGCGTTCATCTAGGTAATAGATTGTCCACGTAGTTCCAGAGTAATGATCCTCAATTTACATAAATTTTAGGTACGGAAAATGGTCTATGTTGATTTAACCCAATAGTAGCAGGCTTCTGAGGATGTCAAAAAAGCTTTCGATTATATCAAGAATTTACGGCAAATTCCTGATGTTAATAATTTTTGGAGATGCCTGGCCAATCATCCCCCCTCAACACTAAAAAGAACTTGGGAAAGCATGAAAGAGGTAATGGCTCCTAGGGCTCTGGATTCACAAACCAAGGAAATGATTTATGTCGCGGTTAGTTCTAGCAATGGATGTGAGGCCTGCATTCAATCAAACACTTTCGCAGTAAGAAAACAGGGAATGACGAATGAAATGTTTGGAGAGTTGATAGCTGTAGTGGAGATGGCAAATGCAACTAACCGCTTGGTTCATGGATATCAGGTATTTCTGGATCCACAATTTGTTGAAGAAAATTAGCACAGTTTTTTCACTTTAAATAAACAATCCTTTCAAAAATTTAGTAGCAAGAGGCTTGAGGAAATCAATGAAAACTAAAGAAATGAAAAGAGGTGGATACGAATATATCCCTGGGGTAATGCAGTATTCTGGTGGCGTATCGTCCTTGCCGGGCTTCCAGATTGTTCGAGTGAGATTTATGCAGTCTGTCCCTATGGAGGTTGGCTTCCAGAGGATTGCGACTCATCTTGAACAAGCTGGCAGACCCAAAACCGCATTTTGTGCCTGTGAACTACGATCGCCTGGACAGTTCACTCAAGCTGGTTTTGAAGAATTTAATCTCAACTATGCGAATACCCTTAGGGATTGGCAGATTATGGGAGGGAATGACAATCCTGTCGCCCGTTCCAATGTCTGTCCAGCCGTCAATGCTCCGGATTCACCATCCTTTCACGCTTTTTGTTACACAGTTGAAGCCGAAGCTAATGAACAGTCACTTGTCATTGCTGGCTCTGGAGAAGCCCCCGAGGGCAAAGGAAACTATGCTGATGTTGCTATCAGTCATGGGGACATTAGCGAGCGTGGAATCAGCTCAAAAGCAGAATTTGTTCTTAGAGAGATGGAACGCAGAATGTCTTTCTTCCAGAGCAATTGGGCTTCCACAACTGCTGTTCAGTTATACACCGTTTATGATGCACATCATGTTCTTGTTAAAGAGATGGCTGAGAGGAAAGTTCTTGAGCACGGCATCACCTGGCACAACTGCCGACCACCTGTGATTGGTTTGGATTTTGAGATGGATTGTCGTCGGGTTTTTAAAGAAAACGTTCTTCCATAAAATGCGATATGAGTTCTCACTGAAAAGCAGTTGTTCACTCAACAAATAGACTGATCGGAAGCATTGTTACTAACTCTATATCCCTTAAAAAGGGTAAATAGTTGTTGAAATGGAGTGGGTGGCCTTATTACTTGGTTGAGTTGAACATACGGGTTGAATGAATTTATTAAAAAATGAGAGTTTGAATAGGTTTTTCAAGCCGAGTTTTCCCTTTGAACCAAAGAAATTCCCATTCTTTTATGGCTGGTGGATCTTAGTAGTTGCAACCTTTGGAATGCTTGCGAGTATACCGGGCCAGACAATCGGTGTCGGAGTATTTACGGAGCATTTGCTCAGTGTGTCAAATTTGAGTCGCCTCGATCTAAGCATTGCTTACATGCTTGGAACTGTTGGTAGTAGCTTACTGATTCCCTACGGAGGGAAGTATTTAGATTTTTGGGGATCAAGGATCATGATCATCTTTGCAGGATTGGGGTTAGCATTTGCTCTCTTTCTGCTAAAAAATACTGAGGGGTTGTTAGCTTTAGTGAACCAGTTATCTTGGCTTTCTCCGTTCTTTGTCAGTTTTTTCATCCTTTCGATTATTTTCTTGCTCTTGCGTCAGTTTGGACAGGGATTGATGACCATGGTTAGCCGCTTTGCCTTATCAAAGTGGTTTGACCGCAGACGTGGTTTAGTGACGGGAATCAACGGTGTCTTTGTCTCCTTTGGTTTTTCTTCAGCGCCCCTTCTTTTGAACACCCTAATTCTAGATCAAGGCTACCTTGGCAGTATGGTGATCTTAGCAATCATCTGTGGCTTAGGTACCGCCTTTCTCGGTTGGTTGTTTTTCAGAGATCAGCCTGAAGACTGTGGATTGGAAATGGACGGCTCCTCCCCTCAAAAGTTGGGGGCTATGCATGCAAACCTTGGTTCTCCCCAAAACACTACTGCGAAAGACCTCTCACTTGAAGAAGTTCGAAGGAGTTTTACCTTTTGGATCTTTACTATAGGAATGGCGTCTTCCTCACTCATCATCACAGGATTCACCTTTCACATTGCTTCTATAGGCGAAATGGCGGGCCTGGATCGATCTGCTATCTATTCGATCTTCCTGCCGATTTCAATCATCAGTGTGATCACGAATTTTACTTCCGGTTGGTTGAGTGATCGTATTCCTTTGAAATATCTGCTGATGGTCCTTGTGTTGTCACTCGGCCTGGGGAGTTTCGGAATGTTGTATTTGCACGAAACAATCGGAAGGGTTCTGGTAATGATTGGCTATGGCGTACAGGGTGGAGTATGGGGGTGCCTTTCTGTAGTCACTTGGCCAAGATTTTATGGTCGCAAACACCTTGGTGCCATTTCGGGTCTCTTCATGGGAGTCGTCATTTTTGCCAGTGCCATCGGTCCAGCTTTCTATGGAATTTCTCAACAAGTAACTGGAAGTTACAATACTTCAGCATGGGTTGCTGTGTTCATAAACCTGCTTATTTTTGTTGGGGCATTTAAGGCACATAAAGCTATATTAATTAACTAATATTATTAGGTTAATATTATATTTACAATCTATCCAGCAGAAACACGGGTGCTTGAAGAAATTTGTTCAAACTAAGATAGAAAATTATAGAAATAAAAGTAAGTAACTTAGTTGTACGTACTTATTGGAAACTGAAAATCTGAATTTCTTGGCAAAAATTTAGAATTCTTGCTGGGCTACCCAATGATTAGGTTCTACCTCCAGAAGTGGTCCCCGATGAAAAGATCGTTCAAGATTTGTATACTTCAGTTTTTGTCTTTTTGTTGGGTCGGGGATGGGTACAGAGTTTATTAGAGATTTCGTGTAACCATTTAATGGGTTCTGCAGAACCTGTGACGTGGAACCTTTTTCAAGTATTCTACCTTCGCACATTACAGCAACAGAGTCAGATACCTGCTGAACTACAGCTAAATCGTGACTTATGAACAAAAAAGAAATATTGTGCTCAACTTTCAATTTTAAGAGTAACTCAAGAATCTGGGCTTGCACAGTCACATCAAGTGCTGAAGTGGGCTCATCTGCTACAATAATTTTGGGTTCTGTAGAGATTGCTCGTGCTATTGCAATGCGTTGCCTCTGACCTCCTGAAAATTCGTGTGGATACCGCTTTGCCGAATCAGGATCTAATCCAACGGCTGTTAGGAGTTTATGCACTTTTTCTTGGATTTCTGCTGTTCTGTACTCATTCTGAATTATTAATGGCTCCGAAATGCTGTAACCAATAGTACGTTTGGGATCAAGTGAGCTGTACGGATCCTGAAAAATTATTTGAATGGTGGACCGGAATTTTTTAACTTCTATAGAATTGTTGCTATAAAAATTTAATCCATCAAATTTAATTGTCCCCTTGTCTGCATTTGTTAGTCTAAGCAAGATTCTTCCAAGTGTGGATTTTCCAGACCCACTCTCGCCAACCAATGAAACCACTTCACCATACCCTATTTGTAAACTTATATTTTCGAGAGCATTAACAGAAATTTTATTATTCGAAAAAAAGGTATTTTTTAAGAAAGATTTAGATAAATTTTCTATCGAAATAAGATTAGATTTTGGAAGATATTCTTTAAATTTAGAATTAGAAGTAAGTCGTGGTACTGATGCCAATAGTTGATTGGTATAATTTTCATTAGATCTTACAAAAATTTCTTCCACCTTCCCATCCTCAATTTTTTTCCCATCTTTCATCACAAGAACTCTGTCAGCTGTTTGAGCTACTACACCCATATCATGTGTGATGAGAATCATTGACATCTTTTTTTCTTGGACGAGTGTTGAAAGTAAATCAATAATTTGGGCTTGGATAGTAACGTCAAGTGCAGTGGTGGGTTCATCAGCAATGAGAATACTTGGTTCCATCAACATCATCATTGCAATTAAAATTCTCTGTCTCATGCCACCAGAAAATTCATGTGGAAATTGCTTCATTCTCTCTTTTGGATGTGGAATACCTACACGATTCAACATCTCTATTGCTAGCTCATGAGCAATTTTAGAATCTACCTTTCCGCTAATAATCATTGATTCAGTCAATTGTTCACCAATCGATAAAACAGGGTTTAAAGCTGTCATGGGTTCTTGAAAAACTAGTCCAATTTCATGACCTCTGACACTTAGCAATGCTTTTTCATCGGTCTGAATCAAATTTTTTTCATAATATTTAATCTCTCCAGATACAGAAAAGTTTCTCGGTAATAGACCCAAAATAGATTTTGCTGTAATACTTTTACCTGACCCCGATTCCCCCACAATTGATAAAATTTCACTGGGTAAAAGTTCAAATGAAAGATTATCTACCAGAGTTACTTTCTTTGATTCAATCGACGTAGAAATTACCAGATCTTTAACAGTTAATATTGGAGAAAGTCTCATCAATTTTTCTCTGTTGGGTCTAAAGCACTCCTCAAGCCATCTCCTAATAGATTGAAACCAAGTACAGTTAAAGCTATTGCAACCCCAGGAATGGTCATTAACCATGGAGCTCTGTTAATATAATCTCTTGAACCAGCTAGCATGTAACCCCACTCAGGAAGTGGTGGTTGTGCCCCCAATCCAAGAAAGCTCAGTCCAGCAGCTGCAAGAATTGCCGTTGAAACTCCAAGTGTTGAAACAACAATCATTGTTGGCAAAACATTGGGTAGGAGGTGATACACTATCAGTCTAAAATGTCCGGCACCACAGGCAATACATGCTTCATAGTACGGCTTTGCTGATTCGACTAAGGCAGCTGAATAGCATATTCTTGCATAGTATGGTATGCCAGCGATCCCTACCGCAATGACAGCATTTTCGAGACTGGGACCTAATACTGCTACACATGAAAGTGCAATTAGTGTCTCTGTAAATGAAAAAAGTACATCCGTGCCTCGCATAAGAATTTGTTCGAGAACTCCTTTCCTGTAAGCAGCAATCAATCCTATGAACATGCCGGTACTCAAAGAGATACCAACTGCCGTTGCTCCAATCATTAGGGTAAGGCGGCTTCCATGTAGAATTCGTGAAAGCATATCTCTGCCGAATTCATCAGTGCCAAGAACATAATTACTGCTAGGCTGTGAAAATCTTTTTCCTGCGCCCATTTTGGTTGGAGGATATGGAGATATAACTTCAGCCATCAATGCAGAAAAGATAAGAATCGCCACAATTGAAATACCAATTAATCCGCTGGGTTTAGTTATAAATTTTTTCAAAAAAAACTTTGCACCTTCCATCATCCAACTCTCAAGAAGATTGATTCAGTAAGTATTCTATTCATGTCAACTTCTCCTTATTCTTGGATCGATAAAGGCATAAATAATGTCTAAAGAAATTGTAACAAAAACTACAATTACTGAAAAAGTTAGTATAAATCCCTGGATTATTGGGTAATCTCTTTGGAATATTGCCTCAACTGCCATTCTACCAACTCCGTTCCAAGAAAATATATTCTCTACGACTATCGCTCCTCCCATCATAAAAGCGAATTGCATTCCCATCATTGTTACAAGTGGTATCAATCCCGCTCTCAAAACGTGTTTTCTCAAAACATATTTTTTTGGGAGTCCTTTAGCGAGGGCAGTAATAACAAAATCCTGTTGTAAAATTTCTATCATAGAAGTTCTTGTCAATCTGGCAAATATAGCAGCATTGGAAATTCCTAGGGTCAATGCAGGTAAAACCAAATTTAGTAATCCACTTCCACTTACTGGCAACCAACCTAAATCCACTGCGAAAATAAATAATAAAATTAGTCCTAACCAAAAGTGAGGCATTGAAATACCAGAAATAGCTAATATCATGATAAATGTATCGTATATTGTTCCTTTGTTGTAGGCTGCTAAAAAACCTAGTGGAACACCCAATAAAATAGCAATTATCATTGCACTAGTTGCAAGAAGTATTGTATTGGGTAGCCTTTGAAAAATTACTTCTAATACTGGTTGGCCACCTCTAATTGTTTTTCCTAAATCTCCTTTGGATAATTGATCTATGTAATTGAGATACTGAATGTAAATTGGTTGATCTAATCCCAAATTGATACGGACTTGTTCAATCTGCTCAGGAGTACTCCCTTGACTTTGTGCAAACATTATTTGGACAGGATCACCGGGCACAATATGTATTAGAAGAGTAACTAAAATAGTTGTTACAAAAATAGTAAAAAAAGCTAATAAAAATTTTGTAAATAAAAATCTAATCATTAGATATATCAGAGTAAATAAAAAACATTATTTATGGAAAAATCTATGTAAAAATTTAAATTAGTTTTTCGTTTGATTATTGAAGGAAAGTTCAGAAACAGAGCCGGAATAAAAGCGGTGGGAAAAATGTTCAGTGAATGAGATAATCAGATCAATTGGATTTGTAAATCAGGTATTGTGATTGTTTACTCCATTTGAAATTTTTACAAGGTCCTAAGATGGACTATCATCATTTCTGATAAATAGTCCACCTTTTCTAATTAATAAAATTTTTTTATAAATTTTTGGAATTGAAATCTCAATTTTGAAGTTTCACGTCACTGAAGATGGGATATACAAAAGGTGCGACCATGAAACCCTTCACTTCTGGTCTTACTGCAAATACCCACTCCCACCCTGGTGTGTAGAGAGGAATGTGTACGCCATTTTCCAAGAGGTGCTTAAATACTTCCTGTACAACAGCTTTACGATCTGCAGGATCACTCAAAACTCTGGTTTCTTCTAGCAGTTTGTCCAGTTCAGGAGTTGTGTATCCTCTATATGCTCCGGGTGTATGCCAGAGTGCATAGAGAATATCTGGATCGTACCATGACCAAGTCATCATATCCATGCTTCCTTTGGTGCCGGACTTGTTCTCATTTTCTTGACGAACCCTTGCATTCATTGATCCGATGTCCATAATTTCAATTTCGGCCTTGATATTCACTTCCGCAAGCTGTGCTTGAAATATTTCAGCGAGTTTTTGCCTGTTACCACCTGTCCAAACAATCAAGGCAGTTTCGAGCGGATTGTCTTCTCCAAAACCCATTTCTGCCAACAAAGCTTTGGCCTTTTCTGGATCGTAATCAGGCCGATATTTTTTGCAAAACTCTTGATCATTGCCGAAAACACCCCTTGACACAGGACAAGCTTCAGGAATTGAAAGATCGCCGTAGATTAGATCAATAGCGGTTGCAGGATCTGTTGCATGGCCTACTGCCAATCGGGCGCGCTTATCGTTGAAAGGCGGTCGGTGGACTGCAAATTCCCAAAAGACATTTTGTCCAGTATTTTCTGCAACAATTATTTCCAAATCACCTGAGTCTTTAATTGCTGGTACATCATCAAAGGGAGGCTCCGCGACATGTACTTCACCCGTTTTTAAAGCAGCGAGACGAGCTTGTGGTTCAGGAACCACTTTAATGATTAGACCATCCATGTATGGAGCACCAGAATTTTTGGCTAGCTTACCAAAGTTACGATATGATGGATTTTTTTCGAGAACGATGCGATCTCCCTTCGCCCACGAATTAAATTTCCATGGTCCTGATCCTATGGCTACGGAGGTGCCGAAACCCGATTCATTTTTGTTAGAATCGCAAATAATTGATGAGAAGCTATCTGCAAGGAAAGAAATTAGAGCAACAAATGGTTTCTCTAATGTGAATTGAATCTTTACCGGGCTAATAATTTCAACATCGGTGATGGGCCCCCAACTTCCTTTGGTCAAACTGGGATTTTCACTATTGAACGCTTTGTCAATCGTGTATTTAATATCATTGGCATCAAGTGCTGTACCATCATGACATTTGATACCGTCGTTTAATTCAAAAGTGTACACCTTTCCGTCACTGCTTGAACTCCAACTTTTAGCGACATGTGGAACAATGTTGCCATCTTTGTCAGTGGCCAACATTGTGTCGTAAATCAGACTCCAAACTTGTAGTGATAGTGTGCTCGTAGCTTTGTGAGGATCAAGCGAATCAATGTCCCCGTACCTTGCCCAAACAATTTCATCAGCTTTGATATTCGAACAAATTACTAAGCCGCCAAGCAGCAAAATTAAACATTTGAATGTATATTTCCCAAGCATTTAGGATTCCTTTTTTAGAGAATTAGAAGCATTTGGTGAGATATAGCCTTTCATCCAAGATTAGAGTTAATAGATTAGAAAAATTTGTTGACGCATGTACCATCTTGCAAATTGAACTCCCGTAAAAAAATTTATTCTGAATCTTTGAAATTACTGATTTTATTTATCTTTTAGTTTTCAGTTCATTGTAAATAAGAAGACTAAAATGATACTTATTTAATCACTTAGTTAAAATTTAATCAAAATTTACGGACTGCTCAAAAAAATTATAAAAAACAGATTTATCAATATTTTGATATCAAAATCTATTCTTTGATTTAATTCGTATCTGTCTACAAACGAATAAATAGAAAACTAATGGTACTGTAAATAATTAGATTT
>PBZZ01000117.1 GCA_002730365.1 Deltaproteobacteria bacterium | reverse complement strand
TTAAATTAACGAAAAAAATGGGGGAGTAAGCACAAGCAAAAAGCTTATGATCAAAAATTAGGCAGAGTAGAAGTGGTGGTGGAGAGCAAGGGGCTAATTTCAGGCGGTTCGTTCAAGCCAACTGACAAGGCCTTGAGCATTCAGCTCACAATCAAGAGCAAGAAGTTGATGTGCTTGGTGTTCGTTCAGCGGGCAACTGCGCTTTTGGGCTTCTTTCCAGATCAGTTCCCAAAGGTCTTTTTTGATTTGCTCAAGTTTGAGTATTTTTTCAATTTTTGCTGCTTTCTGGCCGATTTCTACATGAGCATCAACCATGCTCAATAGGTCTTCAGCCAGGCTTTCCCTGTAATCCAGTCTGCTAAAGTGAGTCAAATAGACAGCTTTTGGCTGGAAATTAGCGATACGTTGTATCGTTGTTTTCATTTCATCTGGATCGAACTGTACTGGGGAGGTCGTTGGTAAAATGAAAACCTGGTCGTTGTGGTCAAATTCTCGATAGCTCAATCCGAAACTGTCTCCTGTAAAGAGTGAGCGAGTCAAATGATCAATAATACAGAAATGGTGGCGCGCATGACCTGGTGTGTCCCAGAATTCCAAAATTCTCCCATCAAAATCTAACTGGTCTCCATCTTCTGCAACGATCACCCGATCTTCGGAAACTGGGAGTATTTCCCCATAAGTTTTAGACATTTCATCTGGTCCATAAACAGCCGTAGCTCCAGCAATCAGTTTGGATGGATCAATCATGTGTCTTGATCCTCGTGGATGAACAACTAACTTTGCGTTGGGAAGTTGGTTCATCAATACACCCACCCCTCCCGCATGGTCTAAGTGCACATGTGTGACTATTACGTACTCCACATCTTCTTTGCTTAGGCTACGCTCAGAGAGACCTTTTAGTAAGTTAGGGATCGAAGGGGAAGCGCCTACATCAACGAAAGCAGCTTTCCCATTTTGTAGGATCAAATGACTGGAAACCATGAGCGGGCGCACCATTTGTGTGTCCAGGGCAATAATTCCTTCATTTTGAAAATTTCGGAAGGTAATCTTCATTGGTGTTGCTGGTGAACTGTAATTCAGGGATTCACGAGTGGAGCAGATGGTAGCAGGATGGTTTCTTCGCGCCGCGGACCAGTGGAAATGATAGATACCGGCGCCAAAACCAAATCTTCCAAGCGTCTAATATATGCAATTAGTTCTTTCGGTAATTCATCCATTTGTTGAATACCTTGGGAAGAGCGATTCCATCCTGGCATAGTTTCGTAAATTGGAGTGACTTGATCCAGCTGCTGGGTAGGGAAATTTTTTGTAGTTGTACCGTCTGCAAGTTGATAGGCGACTGCAATTCTGATTTCTTCAAATTTATCAAGAACATCTAATTTGGTGAGTGCCAAGCTGCTGATGCCATTTAGGCGCACAGCCTGACAGACCAAAACTGCATCAAACCAACCACATCTCCTTGGTCTGCCAGTTGTGGCTCCGAACTCCCCTCCCTCACTTCTAAGAAATTCTCCTGTTGCATCATCTAATTCTGTTGGAAACGGACCACTTCCCACACGCGTTGTGTAGGCTTTAGTAATCCCCAAAACGTGACTAACTTTGGTCGGGCCAATTCCTGCTCCCGTACAAACCCCTCCCGCCAGAGTATTTGATGAAGTAACGTAGGGGTAGGTCCCATGATCCACATCCAGAAAAGTTCCTTGAGCACCCTCAAAAATCAGATTCTTGCCTGCGTCCAACTGATCATTAACCAAGTGAGCACTGTCACAAAGATAAGGCTCTAATTCTTGAAAATGATTTTGTAGCTTATCTAGTACATGTCCCGAATTCAGGCATTTTTGTTCGGCTCCAAAGTAGTGCCGAAGCTGAGAGTTTTTCTCTTCGATAATTTTTGAAATTCGATCTTTTAGATGATCCGAATTTCGCAAATCTCCTAAGCGTATCCCTGATCGCGCGACTTTGTCTTCGTAAGTTGGCCCAATTCCCCGACCTGTTGTACCTATTTTTTGCTTACCCTTGCGTGATTCCCTAAGTTGGTCAAACAGTAGGTGGTAAGGCATGACCAGGTGGGCTTTATTGCTAATTCGAAGGTTGTCCCGTACAGAAATTTTCATTTCTTGAAGCTGTTTAATCTCCTCAAGCAGTGCCGATGGATCTATTACAACACCATTACCCAAGATCGAAAGTTTTTCTCTCAGAATCCCTGACGGAATCAAGTGCAGGACGAAGGTTTTGTCTTCGAACATAACAGTGTGTCCAGCGTTGTTTCCTCCTTGGTAACGGATGACCCCATCAGCGTACTCCGTCAGGAGATCGACAATCTTTCCTTTACCTTCATCTCCCCACTGTGAACCAACGATAATTACGCAAGTCATTATTTTTATAATAAGAAAGATCTAAGTTGATAGTCACGGTTTTGATAGTTCAACAGCTCGCAAAAACGCTTGATGGATTCCCTGTTGAATTCCTAAGCTGAGCTTCAAGTCATTGAACTTTTCAATTGCAGCAGCTGTGGTTCCACCAGGCGATGTTACTCGTTGCCGGAGCGTTCCCGGAGATTCACCACTATGCAACCATAGTTGTGCAGAACCAAAGATTGTTTGTTGGACGATTTGACTGGCTTCTGATTCGGAAAATCCCAGTTCCATAGCCGCCATGACCATTTGCTCTCCGAGATAAAACAGGTAGGCAGGGCCACTACCTGAAATGGCGGTAGCAGCATCAATCATGGTCTCGCTCTGTACTTCGAAGCACTTGCCACAAGAATCTAGTAGCTGCTTGACAAGTGTTTTCTCAGTCGAATTGACTTCTTTAGCAGCATGAAAGACTGACATACCCTGAGCTAGCTGTGCAGGAGTGTTGGGCATAATTCTGACAACCTTGGTGTGACCGCTTAGTTGTTGAAGTACCTCCATGGAGGTCCCAGCGAGAATTGAAAGAAGGAGTTGATGTGGGTGCAGATGAAAACGAAGATTGATGAGCACATCCCTCGAGATTTGAGGCTTGATAGCCAAAAGGATTAAATCAAAGTTTTCAGATAAATCACCAAACTGATTGGATATAGCGCAGGAAAGTTGATTTCCAAGATTTTCACGCTTTTTTTCATCGGGTTCGATCAATAGCAGATTTTTAGGAAGAACTAGTTCTGCCTGAATGACCGCAGTTGCGATCGCTCCCCCCATATTGCCAGCTCCAATAACCGCTAATTTCATACTAGTTTCTCACTACAAATGTACTCAGCAAACCTGCAAAATTATGTGTGGACCCACATAACAGTCCAGTGAAAAAGCCCAATATGTTTTGTGATCGGCAGTCGAACAGATAAATTGATTAGTAGCTTGAATTCGGAAGGAATGAGTGGGGAATGAACTAATAACCTAGATTAAGCGAACTCAATCCAGTTGACGGCAAGCAATTGATCATTTTCAAGATGACTAGCTGATTCACAGTTTCTTTTGTGTATCTTGATCATTCTGTTTTTAGAAATATACCCAATAATGTCATCGCCGGGCACTGGTTTACAACAACCAGCTAGACTGGTAACAGCTTCCTCTAGCCCCTCGACACAAACATGAAATTTTCCAGTTATGAAATGTGTCTTGATGCTTAAAGGTGTTTTCTTGTTCTTGGGCTGAATTCTTGATGTGGCGGCATGCTCATTTGGTGCGTCCACAAACCACTGTAGTATTTCCTGTGAGCGCAGAGAGCCCTGCCCAATACAATTTAGAACGTGCTCAAAGGATTGAGATTTACGAAGCTGACATTCATTTTCTAATCGGTTTTCCCGAACCATCCGATTCAAATTTAAACCCGCGTGCCGAAAATCTTTTTCTAAAATACTCCACGCATCACGACGGAATTCTTCTCGTTTCTGAAGGTTAACAAATTGCCTGATTTTGCTACGAGCTTTGTGAGTTTTTACAAAATTCAACCATTCCTTGGTTGGGTGTTGGCGAGGAGAAGTCAAAATTTCAACAAAGTCGCCGTTTTCCAGCTGGGTATCGATTTTACTGATGGTGTTGTTGATTTTTACTCCCGCAATCTGGTTTCCAATATCAGTATGAATGTGGTAAGCAAAATCAACAGGTGAAGCACCTTTGGGAAGTTCAAGGATATCTCCTTGAGGAGTCATCGGATAAACGCATTGCAGAGTCTGATCAAGCTTCTTAAACGACTTATTAAGATCAGCTTTAACCGCAGAACGACGGTGAGTTTCTTTATAGAGCCAGTGCGCAGCAATCCCAAATTCAGCAACAGCATGCATTTCATGTGTGCGGATTTGGATTTCCACATCATCTCCCTCCGATGTGGTTACGGTGGTGTGCAGGGATTGATAGCCATTGGGCTTCGGTTGTGTGATGTAGTCTTTGAAGCGATCTTCACTGTGCGACCATCGCTCGTGGATATAGCTCAGCGCAGCATAGCAATCAGCAACATCGTCTAGCAAGATTCGAAGGGCGATCAAATCCTGGATTCGCTCAAATTGATGATCAACTTTTTGAAGTTTTTCATGGATAGAATAGAAGCGCTTATAACGCCCATAAACTTGGTGATTGAGGCCTGCTTTGCGTAAGGTCTGGCGAATTTGGCGAGACATGGACTCTACCAGTGCCGATCTTTCATTTCTTTTTTTCGCAACCAGCTTCTTCAATTGATAATACTGATCAGGCTCCAGTATTTGAAAAGCGTGGTCCTCTAATTCTGCTTTAATCCAGAAAATTCCAAGTCGATTAGCCAGGGGCGCATAAACGTGGAGAGATTGTTTTGCCACCAAGTCACGGTGGGATTCTGGTAAGTCTTCAAATTGCTGGATTCGGTGGAGGCGAATCAGTAATAAAGCCATCATCAACGAGAAATTACCGCACATTGCGTAGATGAGATCTCTGGCTCGAGTCAGTTGTTTTTCAGTCTCCATCTTGAAGGATAAGCCATCAATCTGGCGGAGTCTTAAAAATATCTCGTAGGCATTCGGATGACAGAGTTGCTGAGTCACCCGGTCACGGAAATCTTTACAGGAGGGATAGAGGTATAGCAGCAACCCGGCCTGAAGTTCATCACTTGTTTGACAAACTTGTGAGAGGCTGTTCAACAGATTATTCAAGTGATTCAACCGATCTGACCCCAATTGTTCTGAAGTCAAGAGGGACCCCAGTTCTGATAAGGCAACAGGCTCTGCAAACGGCCTGGTCTCCAAGAAATTACTGGGGCTTATAACCTCAGAATATTTGGTTTGGATTAAGTACGGCTCAATCATTCTTCCGAAGATGGAAACAAATCTTTAAAAAAAGCAAAAAGTTTAATGTCCACATGTGAGGTCCTCATCTCCTCCTTTTTCAGTAGATTGGAAATTCCAGAAGGATTCACCACATAGACATCTAAAAATTCACCCGGCTCTGTTTGTGGTTGGGGGGATTTGTTAGTGGGTAAGTTTTCATCAACATCAACGAAAACGAAACGACAAGCCTCGCCAAGCATGCCAGGAGATGAATACATAGGTTCTGTTACTAGTCTAACAATGCCTTGATACCCGGTCTCTTCACTCAATTCCCGAATGGCGGCCTCTGCAGGAGTCTCGCCAGAATCGACTAACCCTGCTGGAAACTCTAGAACATACCCTCCGGTTGGGGGTCGAAATTGACGAACCAGGATGTATTTCCCACTTGGCTGAAGTTGCGCAACGATGATCGCAGCCTCGTTGCGAGACCTTCGGTGCACTGCCTCCCAACTGCGAAACTGACCAGCTTCGTCCTGGTAGTCGATCTCTGTGAATTCTAACCAATTAGTAAGGTGATTCGACTTTTCGTGGAGAATTTTACTGCGGTGGAGTGGCGGCATTACCTTCCTGGCTGGTGACATCCATTGTAAAAATTTTGGAAAACAACACTATTCTTATCATCTAAGTCAAAGGGACTCCAGGTTTTTCGGTAAGATTTGGAAACTTTTTAAACAAATACAATTTATAAAAAATTACCAGCAGTGCTTGATTCTTGATCATTCCTATCAATTTCTAGTCTCAATCAAACAATCATCTAATCAACGGCTGAAAAAAATCCTGCTCATTAAAGAGATCTCCGGTGTCTCCTTTGCAGTGGTGGGTTTGAGTCAGTTTTTACAGGAGTTTAAATTCTTCAGGGATGAAGTATGGGATATGACGAATTCGAAATGAAATCTAACGAGAAATTTATTGTGCAGGGAGGGAAACCGCTACTAGGAGAGATCACGCCTTCTGGAAATAAAAACGAGGCTCTACCTGTACTGGCAGCAGTTTTACTGACGGAGGAACCTGTCATTCTGCACAATGTACCTGACATTGCCGACATTCGATCAATGATGGACCTGCTTGAGAGCTTGGGTGTCATTATTGAAGAAATTGGTCCTCATTCGTTGCGTTTTGAATCTCGGCAATTAAATCATTGTGATCCTGATACCGCTGCAGCACGTGAGATTCGAGGATCATTCTTGTTAGCTGGGCCTATGCTCGCCCGTTCTGGTTGTATCCGCCTCCCCGCACCCGGTGGTGATCGGATTGGAATGCGCCCCGTTCAAACTCATCTTCTTGCTCTAAGACAATTGGGAGTAAAGATTGAGTTGGATTCAGAGGGGCAGTATGTGATGCAAACAGATCGACTTTGTGGAATCTCAATTTACCTCGACGAAGCCAGTGTCATGGCGACAGAGAATGCGATCATGGCAGCTGTGATGGCGTGGGGTAGAACAACAATCTACAATGCTGCATGTGAACCTCACGTTCAGGGTTTGTGCAGATGCCTGTTGAAAATGGGTGCACACATCACTGGAATTGGTAGTAATTTATTGACCATAGATGGATGTGTTCGTTTGCATGGTGCTGAATATACTATCCAGCCTGACCACACAGAGGTGGGCTCATTCATCGGTCTGGCAGCTGTTACAGGAAGTCAGCTTAAGATTAGAAATGCGGGCGTTGATCAATTAAAAATGATCAGGATGATGTTTGAAAGACTTGGAGTGACTACAAATATAGAAGGTGATGACTTAATGATTCCAGCAGAACAGTCTTTGAAAATAAATCACGAATCTCCTGGCATCCCTAAGATTGATGACGCACCCTGGCCCGGATTTCCGGCAGATCTTACAAGCATCATGACTGTCGTGGCGACACAATGTAAAGGAACGGTGCTGATTTTCGAAAAGATGTTTGAAAGCCGACTCTTCTGGGTAGACAAGTTGATCTCTATGGGAGCTCAGATCCTTCTCTGTGATCCTCATCGAGCTGTTGTTTCAGGACCGTCTAAATTACAGGGTATGCCTGTCTCATCCCCAGATATTCGGGCTGGAATGGCGCTGTTGATTGCTGCACTATGTGCTAAAGGTGAGAGCATCATCCAAAACGTGCATCAAATTGATCGGGGCTACGAGAGAATTGATGAACGCTTGCGCCGACTTGGAGCGGATATTCAGAGAGTGGATTATTGAGGGAAGTACCAGTTCATTTGTTGGAAAAGAGAGGAAGTTGATCTTCTGATCGAATGTTTATCCCAAGATGTTCATAGGCTTGTCGGGTTACCATCCTGCCACGGGGTGTTCTCTGAAGAAATCCCTGCATCAAGAGGAAGGGTTCATATACTTCCTCAAGGGTGTCCTGTTCTTCGGAAACAGCAGCAGAGAGAGTGTTCAAACCTACAGGACCACCATCGTATTTTTCAATGATAGTGCGAAGTATGTGACAGTCCATTTGGTCCAAACCTAGTTCATCAATGCCCATTCGTGCCAAGCTCTTCTGCACCAGAGGCAGGGTGATAATCCCTTCAGTTTCTAAGTCGGCAAAATCCCGACATCTTCGTAACAATCGGTTTGCTATTCTTGGAGTACCCCGAGATCTGGTGGCCAGTTCCATTGCAGCCTTTCCAACGATTTCAATCTCGAGCAAAGCCGCAGCTCTGATGACGATCAGCTTCAGTTCTTCCGGGGTGTAGTATTCAAGCCGACATTGAATGCCAAATCGATCTCTCAGGGGCGCACTTAATAATCCAGCACGAGTGGTTGCTCCAACAAGTGTGAATCTTGGCAGGTCTAATTTTACTGTTCTAGCTGCCGGACCCTCCCCAATGAGGATGTCCAAAGTAAAATCTTCCATTGCTGAATAAAGTACTTCCTCGACAACTCGATTCATTCGATGGATTTCATCAAGAAATAGAACAGATCCCGGTTCTAAATTAGTCAAAATTGCTGCTAGATCCCCTTGTCTTTCTACAACAGGGCCTGAGGAAGACCTCAAGGGAACTGCTAGTTCATTTGCAAAAATATTGGCCAAAGTAGTTTTGCCTAATCCCGGAGGACCGCTCAAAAGCACGTGATCCATTGCCTGGCCTCGCTTGCGAGCAGCATGAATGAAAACCCGCAGATTTTCTTTTACTGTCGATTGACCAATATATTCTCTGAGGAGGGTTGGTCGTAGGGATAAGTCCTGTGACTCACCATCCTGAATTTCTGGAGCAACAAGGCGGTCAGGATTTTCGCTGTTCAAAACTGAAAACCGTTAGTTGTGGGCGGGATTATGTGATTCCTGATTACTGACCTCTCGAGAATTTTTCCCGAGGAGAAGTGGAGAATTGGCGTAACCAAGCATGTAGATGAAGGCAACGTAACCGAAGAAATCAGTGAACGCAAAGACAACTAAGATCAGGGCGGTTGCTCTCCCCATCCAAGGATTTTGATTGAAATAGCGACCAGCGTGGATATATCGGATCTTGTAAAAATTCATCAGTAGTGAGCAAAGAACCATTATTCCTGAGCAGAGATATACCCAAATCAATAAACTGGATGATTCACTTAATCTGGCTTGTTCAAGCATAATGAACGGAGCCGTTACAAGCAGGGCCGCCCCCGGGGTAGGGATGCCTTTAAAAAAGCCAGGAGTTGGAGTGGTGTCCAAAGTAAAGGCGATCAATCTTGCAATGCCAGCAACAGCATAAATAACTGCAATCAGACCATAAGGAAGCATCTGCATGCTAGGATGATCAATCCGATCCATTAAAATATAAAATATGATTGCAGGGGCTAAGCAAAAACTAACACCATCAGAGATGTCATCCAGAATGCCACCCGTGGTGATATTCCTTTTCTTTTGCGGATCTGGAGGTTGAATTAGTCCGAGTTTTCGCGCTAAGGCTCCGTCCAATTTATCAAAGAAAGCAGCTCCGACCAGAATGATATAAGCCTGATGCATTTCCTGTTGCTGGGCGAACCAGATAGCCAGAAGCCCCATCAGGGCATTCATCACAGTCAGGGAGTTTGGGAGCGTAGCGAGAATTTGCCGACGTAGCTTCACATCTCCTAGGCAAAGGTCATCCAAGCAAAAGTTACCATATTTGCGGCAGTAGCTTGCAATCGATCCAAAGTTGATGATCAAAAAGAATACTTCTAAAACCATCATTGTCTGCAGCGAAAGTCCAC
>PBZZ01000116.1 GCA_002730365.1 Deltaproteobacteria bacterium | reverse complement strand
GACGCTATCGTTGTCAACACCTGTGCCTTCCTGACTTCAGCTACCGAAGAATCTGTCCAGCGTATTCTTGAGTTAAGCGAACTCAAAAAGACAGGGCGCTGTTCCACATTGGTAGCAGCCGGTTGTTTAAGCCAGCGCTATCGCGAAGACTTACTGAAAGAACTTCCAGAACTAGATGCTTTGTTGGGTTCTCAGGATTTCAGTGAGATTGTTCCCTTATTGGATCAGGTGCGCAGAGAGCCAAGCAAGCAACACTCTCTTGTTCAGCCCAAGCCACACTACCAGCAATTTGAGGATCAGGAAAAGCAGCAGTCCACTCCTCGTCATTTTGCCTATGTCAAGATTGCGGAAGGTTGCTCGAATATGTGCTCTTTCTGCAACATTCCGATGTTGCGGGGATTGCTGAGTAGCCGCAGTGTCCCATCCATTGTGAACGAGATTCAACAGTTAGTGAGCAGAGGGGTTAAGGAAATCAATCTGATCTCACAAGACACTTCTTCCTTCGGCAGAGATCGAGGCCAGTTGGAGCTTGCGGAGTTGCTGCGTTCTATCAGTGCCTTGGAAGGTAATTTTTGGGTTCGTCTCTTTTACTGCTATCCCAACACCTTTACAGATAACGCCTTGGCAGCCTTTGCTGCGGACAAGCGATTCTGTGCTTATCTAGACATGCCTTTTCAACACATCGAAGACAATGTCCTGCGCAAGATGAACCGTAAGATTACTCGGTCACAGATTGAGCAGAAGATGCAGAAAGTAAAAAGTGTTCTTCCAGAGGTGGCTTGGCGAACAACTTTCATTGTTGGCTTTCCGACAGAGACAGAAGAGGCCTTTGAGGAACTCTTGGAATTTGTAGCAGCAGGACATTTCACTCATGTGGGTGTATTCACCTATTCTCCGGAAGACAACATTCGTTCAGCACGCTTGGGTGATCCTGTTCCTAATGCGGTTAAGCACGAACGTAAGCAACGCTTGATGGAGGTACAGCGCCAGGTTAGCCAACAACGTAATCAGGCTAGAGTAGGACAGGTCTTGCCCATCTTAGTGGACGGCTATGCAGAAGAGACAGAGCTATTGTTACAGGGAAGAGCTGCGTTTCAGGGACCAGAAGTAGATGGGTTGATCTATATCAATGAGTGTAACGCGCGTCCGGGAACTTTCCACTCTGTGGAGATCACAGAAGCGCATGACTATGATCTGGTAGGTAAAATCATCGAATAGGGAATCATGTCAGGACACAGCAAGTGGAGCACGATCAAGCACAAGAAGGCTGCCCAGGATGCCAAGCGTGGTAAGCTCTTCACCAAACTAATCAAGGAGGTTACAGTGGCAGCCCGAGTGGGGGGTGGAGACATTGATGCCAATCCTCGTTTACGCACTGCGGTGGCGAATGCACGAGGTCAGTCGATGCCAATGGACAATATCATGCGAGCAATCAAGAAGGCAACCGGAGAAGGGGAAGGTGATAACTACGAGGAGATTGTCTACGAAGGGTATGGTCCACACAACGTGGCAATCATTGTTGAAGCGATGACCGACAATCGCAACCGTACTATTGCTTCCATTCGCTACGCTTTCAACAAATCGGGTGGTAGTTTGGGTTCCACCAACTCTGTACAATACATGTTTGATCGACTTGGACAAATCATGATTGAGAAAGACAAGATCAGCGAAGATGTACTGACAGAATTTATTCTGGAAGCAGGTGCAGAGGATCTGAATACGGAGGACCTAGAAAACTACGAGGTCTACACAAGCATTGCTGATTTGGAACAGGTGCGTAGTTTCTTGGAAGAGAATTCCGTACCGATGCAGCACTCTGGTATCATTTGGAATCCACAAAATCGGATTGCTATTGAAGATGCTCAGAAGGCAGAGCAGGTCATTCGTCTGATTGAGATGCTGGAAGATGATGACGATGTCCAGCAGGTCTATTCCAATTTTGATATTAGTGAGGAAGTAGCTACTCAGTTAGCGTCCTGAAGCATGAGAATTCTAGGGATTGATCCGGGTAGTCGTCGTACGGGCTATGGTCTAATTGAAGCGACTCCTCAGCACAATCGCCACCTCTCCAGTGGTTGCATCCGACTACCAGAATCCAAATCATTGGCGGAACGCCTGGTTCTTCTAGGTGATGCTCTTGGAGACTTGATTCAGCAGTGGCAACCGGATTGCGGAGTTGTTGAAGAAGTCTTCTTTGCAAAGCATCCCCGCTCTGCCTTAGTGCTGGGCCATGTGCGAGGGGTTGTGCTACTGGAACTAGGACGTCGGCAGGTTCGTCTACATGAATATGCGCCGAGACAGGTCAAGCAATCTCTGGTGGGGACAGGTGGTGCCCAGAAAAAGCAGATTCAGCACATGGTTCGGATGCTACTGAACCTTCAATCTCGTCCACTCCAAGAAGACGAAGCCGATGCGTTGGCCGTTTCCCTTACTCACGCCCATATCCTTCCGTTGCAGCAACGTTTACATCGTCTTCCGTGATATTTCCCTGTCTAGCTGTGGTGTTTGCCAGAAATAGAATAGTCTTGGTAGACTCCAACCACCAATGCAAAAGCTGAATCCTGTTTGTTTTTCTGGCAGAGCCTTGCTAGGCTAACAGTTCAAGTCTTTGACCATCTCTGTCAGGAACTCCTAATGTCTGAGAAACACTCGATTGTCATTGAAGAGTACCTCCTGCTGCTGTATCAGTTGCGAGGTGCTGGAGAGCGCCTCAAGGCGGTTACCCTAGCACAGCGCCTCAAGAGCAGTGCACCGACGGTACACGCTACCCTGCAGCGCATGCAGCGAGATGATCTGATCCAGATGGACGACAAGAAAGAGATCAACCTGACCAAGGAAGGAGAGCGTCTCGCCTGCGACATTGCCTTTCGCCACAATCTTGCTGAATATTTTCTCTGCAATACTCTTGGGATACCCTGGTACGAAGTACACAAGCACGCTCATCAACTTGAACATGCGATGACCCCTACGGTTGTTGATAAGCTGGCCGCCTTTCTCAATTATCCAGAGACCTGCCCTCATGGGACGCCGATGCCCGGTCATTCTCTGCCAGAGGACTGTTTCACCCTAGATCAGGCTGAAGAAGGCATGATGGTGGAGATCATGATGATTACCGAAGAATTAGAAGATTCTGAGGAATTGCTCAAGATTCTGCACACCCAGCAGTTGATTCCGGGGCAGAAGCATCAAGTGATTTCCAGTGCCGACGTGATGAGTTCAATGACTCTCCAGCAGGAAGAACAACAGGCTATCCTCCCCTTCCACGTTGCCGACAAAATCCATGTGGTTCAGGTCGAAGACTGACGTGAGCAGCACTGCCTTTCAGACTGATAGTAATCTGCACCAGCAGGTTTTGCACAGCCTTCGCGAAGTCCCCCCAGAGTCCTGGAACCGACTGATTGGAGACGCTTTCCCCTTCGCTGAATACGACTATCTGCTTGCGCTAGAAGAGGGGCAATGCGTTGGAATTGAACCCGGATGGGAACCTCGCTACCTGACGCTCTGGGAAGGGAAGCAGCTACAGGCCGCCTGTTACCTGTACCGGAAAACCAACAGCAATGGGGAATACATCTTTGACTGGGATTGGGCGAACGCCTATCAACGTTATGGTCAACGCTATTTCCCCAAACTCACCTCAGCCGTACCCTTTACTCCAGCGACGGGTCCCAAGCTACTGGTCGCGGCAGATGCCTCCAATCCCAGAAGAATTCAGCAGCAGTTGCTCGCCAGTGCATTGGAGCTGGCCCAGCAGGAAGGCTGCTCGTCTCTGCACTTTCTTTTTATTCCTGCAGAGGAGCGCGAAATCTATGAAGCAGCTGGTCTACTATTGCGACATAGCTTTCAATTTCATTGGCAGAATCAGGGTTACGTCAGCTTTGAAGACTTCCTCAGTCGACTTAGAAGCAAACGTCGCAAGGAGATTTTGCGAGAACGTCGACAGGTTCAGGAACAAGGGTTGGAGGTAATTCTGCTTCGAGGAGAGGAGATTGAGCCGAAGCTCTGCCGAGTGATGTACGACTTCTACCTAACTACGATTGATCGCAAGTGGGCGATGCCTTACTTGAGTTATGAATTTTTTCAGTACATCTTCACACATTTTCGAGATCAATTGGTGCTTGCCCTCGCCCGCAAGCAGGGGAGATGGGTGGCTGGTACGATCAATTATCAAAAAGGACCACATCTCTTTGGACGCTATTGGGGCTGTCGGCAAGACTTTCGGAGCCTGCACTTTGAGCTCTGCTATTACCGCCTGATTGAGTATGCAATTGAACAAGGTGTGCAGCGATTTGAAGCTGGTGCCCAGGGAGCACATAAGATCCAGCGAGGCTTCCTACCCAATCTGACCTACAGCGCTCACTGGATTGCCCATCCAGCTTTTCATCGGGCGATTGGGGAATTCATTGAGGAAGAGAAGCGGTCGATCCAGAGCAATATTGAAGAAAACCCAGAACTCTCACCTTATCGTCAGGAAAGCTGATTCGCTCCACACTCACCAGCGCAGCAACGCAGCTTCTGCACAAAAGCCTGGCCCCATCGAAAGCATCATTCCCCAGTCACCTGGCTCTGCTATCCTGTCGCGTAGCCACTCCTCCAGAATAATCAGCACAGAGGTTGAGGAGAGATTACCAATCGCAGCGAGACTTTGACGCGTTCGGTTCAGTGCTCCTGCTGGTAATGCCAGTCCTTCTTCCAGTGCATCAATCACCTTGGGACCTCCGGGATGACTGACCCAGTGACAGATCTCACCAAGTTTCAGGTTGTGCTGGGCGAGAAAATCTTTCAGGGGTCCAGGTAACATCTCACGAGTATAATGGGGAACGCCTGGAGAGAGGACGATTTTGAGGCCGGATGTACTGACTTCCCAGCCCATCACCTCTTCAGAATCTGGAAAGAAGACTGAACAAGAGTCTATTACACCCACAGGTGCAGCTGGAGCTAGAGGATGTTCGTCACCAACGAGCAGTACAGCTGAAGCCCCATCACCAAAGAGGCCACTAGCAATCAGGTTTGCTACAGACAAGTCCTGCTTCTGTAAAGTCAGGGAGCAGAGCTCCACCGAGAGCAGCAAAGCAGCATGGGTCGGGTAAGCTCGGAGGTAATCAGCACAACGGGCAATCCCAGCAGTTCCAGCCAAACAACCCAGTCCAAACAGCGGGATTCGTCGAGTCATCGGTGCAAACGGTAGTCGGTTCATCAGGCGGGCTTCCAGCGAAGGCACCGCGATTCCTGTCACCGTTGTACTCATCAGCATCTGGACTTGTTTGGCTGCTAGCTGAGCTTGATCCAGTACTTGCCAAACTACTTGCTCACCGAGATGCAGAGCTTCTTCCTGCCAGATCTGGTTAGTTTGGGTGAAGGAGTTGAAGTGATGGTACTCTTCCAACGGTCGAGCCAGGTAGCGGCCCTGAACCTGAACGTTGCGCTGCAAGCGATCAAAAATCGCTACATCGAGTCCCTGGCTCTGCCAAGCAATGCGCAGGGCTGAACTCAGTTCATCTTGAGAGCAGTAATGGGGAGGGAAGGCATGGGCGAGTGCCAGGATTCGAGGCATTCGCAGTAGAGTTATTTCTTGGTCTGGATCTTTCGTCCGTTGTCCCGTTCCAAGTTATAGACCGGGGGCTTGCGGACGTAGCGTAGGAAGTCGTAGCCATCATCCTCAGGGACTTCAAGAATTTCGTACTCTTCGTGACCTGGATCGATGTATTCAGTGTGGGTTCGCCACTGGTACTTGGTGTCATCCAACTGATTGTGAATGATCCACTCTTCAATCTCTTCCTGACTGCCCTCAACGTAGATTTCCTTCTTCAACAGTACGATCTGCCGCTTCTGCACGATACATACTTTTGTCATAGTAGACTCCTGTCTGACGGAATGGAAGATATTGGCGGCGCGGAAGATGATTGGCTCAAACCAGAATATATCTGGATGGAGGGACAATCAGATCATCTGGAGTTTCACCTTAACGGAAATTTTTTAGGGCCGCAAGGCGTTCATCAGGATGTTTTTTACGATTATTGATCTGACGAAAAGCTGCTTGCTGTCAAGTGGTAAGTCGATCACTCTCAACGGTTGGTTGGCAAGCTGGGGAGTTGACTACCGTTAGCACTCTCAAACCACCAGCGCTCCAGTAATAGGTGAGGGGAGTTTGAGGGGTTGTTCGTCCGGATTTCCAGCCACTGTGAGGGTAGAAATGATTGTTCAGTAGCCATCGTTTGAGTGTGTCGTTCCACAATACTGGTTGACCGAGTTGGATCCCAATACTGCAATCCTAGCGTCAAGGAATGGATCTCCCAGTCTGAACTGCCATTATAGAGACGGAAGACCAGCTCACTGCCTAGGTCCTGTAGCAGCTCACCGTTCAGTTGGTTGAGTGCCTGGTTGGGCAGGATTCCCAGCTTGCTTTGAGCAGGCAGTCCGGCTCCTCCATTGGCATTTGGAAACTTGCTACGACAAGCATCTAGAATAGCCTGAGCCGCAATGTCGCTCTGCACTCCCTTCATGTTGTTAAGAATGCAGTCTTCATAATTCTGTTGGCCAGCGTTGCCCAGAATTCCAGCCATGGGAAGCAATTGAGCCTGGGCTGGTGAGTTGAAACCCAAGCAACTTATCACAGCAAATGTGCCGATTAGTAACAGCTGGATAGGAAGCGTGCTCATCTGATTACTAAAGCGAAGCATAACTCAGAGCAGCGCTTCCAGAGCCTGAATCAGCTCCGGATCGCTCGGAGTTGTGCTTGGGGAAAAGCGTTGCTGTACCTCGCCTTCTTGGTTCACTAGGAATTTCTCGAAGTTCCAGGTGATCTTTCCCGGAAATGCAGCGGTTGGGCCGGTCAGAAGCGAATAGAGCGGGTGTTGATTTGCCCCATTGATCTCTAGTTTGGCAAAGATGGGAAATGTCACTCCATAATTGAGATCACAAAACTGTTGGATTTCCTGGGCAGTCCCTGGTTCTTGCTTTCCAAACTGATTGCAAGGGAAGCCCATCACGCTGAATCCTTGTTCTTGATAGCGCTGATGCAGCTCTTCAAGCCCCTTGTATTGTGGAGTCTTACCGCAGTGACTCGCCACATTGACCAGCAGCAAAACCTTGCCAGCGTAGTCTGAGAGAGATTGTTCGTTACCTTCCAGATCGGTGAGTTGTAATTTGTGAAGTTCGGACATTTGTAGTTCCTTCAGGAAAAAGGCAAATCAGTTTGAAGGTTGGTTTACCAACACATTCTCCTATTTTGCGATAAGCGTTGAGCAGAGGCAACTCTTGGGATGCAGAAGACCAATGATTTTTTTTAGCCGGTCAGTATGGTCGGCCTTCGCCAGTCAAATCAGTGATTGAAAGTAGATTTGGTGGAGCTTGCTTGCAACTGCGGGGTAACTTCGTAAGCTGAATGTTCTTCACAAACCTTTGATTCACCTCATGCTGTGGTTCATTCATGCTTTATAATACGATGGTCGCTGTTCATGTGACCGCTGTCTGTCTCGTTGTTGGAACTCTGTTCGTACAGTCTCTCGCAGTAGTTTTTCGTTTTCGAATGACTGAAGATGCCCAGATTGCTGGAGCCCAGTGGATTCAGCATCGAATCTACAAGTTCATCTACTACCCAATCCTGGGGATTGCCGTGGCAACGGGCCTATACCTGGCAACGATCACAGGAGCCTTCAGCAATGGGCTCTGGCTGCACTACAAACTGGTTGGCCTGTTACTGCTGATTGTTTTCGGCTTCCTGAATGGAATGCAGATTCTTAAACGTGACCTACCCAAGCCAATGGCAATGTTCGTCCACATTGGCATCTTCTGTACATCCGTCTTCATGATCTACATGGCTTCTGCAAAGCCATTCTGATGAGATGTCTGTAATCTCTGGGTCAACGATACTGCTGGGATTCCTTTGCTAACGCGGGACTTGCTGCGATTCCGTAGTCGTAAGGGAAGAATCTATCCTCAATTTTTGAATCCAGATGATGTCTCTTTGCAGAGAGTTGTGGAAGCCATCGTTGAAGTTTTTCGACAGGCTTCCTCAGTTGGCTCGACGCGTCAGGAACTCACCGAAGAAACCTCACTCCAATTACAAAGCCAGCAACTCGATAATCCAATAGGACGTGGATTGGAAAAGTTGCTACTGGATCGATCCGAATTTGACACTGGAGATCTAGCAGAACAGCAGCGTTTCCGAGAGTCGATCTTCATTCAGGCGCGTCAAGCTTTGCGTGAAGAAGCCAAAGCTTTGGATCCCAGTCTTCCAGAGTTTTGGAAGCGAGTTGAGATGCTGCGAAGTCAGCCAGTTGCACAAATTCAGGAAGCTCTTTACGCAGACCTACCAGCTCAGCAGCGCTTATTACAGTTCTCGCCTATTGGAGCAGAGGCTCTACTCCATCGCTACAACTGTGCACAGGTACAAGGGCTCCTGCTGAATTCAGAGGCTCTGGGACTGCGCTTGGAACACCCAGAACCTGGACCATTGCGCCAGCTGTGCAAGTACCTACGCTTTCATCAATTGCTGGCCCAGATCACAACAGATGAGCAGGGTATCTTCCAGCTTCGGATCGATGGTCCATTGAGCCTATTCTACAAAACTCAGAAGTACGGACTGCAATTGGCCAATTTCTTCCCCGCAATCCTGCAACAGAAGAACTGGCAGTTGCGAGCTACGGTCTGCTTCCGACAGAAACCACCGCTTCAGTTACAACTGGATCCGAGTTGTGGAATCCGTTCGCACTATCAACAATTCCACGATTATGTGCCTCCAGAATTTCAACAGATTGTTGGCCGCTTAAAGGAGCGTCTACCAGATTGGCGGTTGGAGCTTGCCGGTAGCTTTGTGCCGTTGCCAGGGGATCGATACTGTTTTCCAGATTTTGTCCTGCAGCATCAGACAGGAGCTTCGGTTGCTCTTGAACTTTTTCATGGTTGGCACGCAGGTCCGCTTAGACAGCGACTACACCAACTGGCGGAGATTCAAGGAGCTCCTTTGTTGTTAGGTGTTAGCAATAGCCTCTCGAAGAATCCTGAGCTTAGTATTGCCTTGGAGACTTCCAGTTACTTCAAGATCTTTGGTTTTTCCTTCCGAGAACTGCCAACTGTCGATAAGCTCACCAAAGTGTTGCAATCCTGGTGGGGTGCAACCCAGCGGTAGGCACAAGCTCTCTTTCAGGAAGTGACTCAGGGCCGATAGATTCGACCAACTGGAATGATTCGTACTTGGCTTGTCCAATCCTCCAACTGTAGGGTCAAGTTTCCTCCGACAGTAAAGCCACTAGCACTGAAAGATGGCCAGCGGGTGGCAGTAACCGATACGCCTTCCGGCAGCACTTCCCAGAGTTGCTCCGCTTGCCATTGGGAAGATTGCTTGCTCTCCAACCAGACTTCCTGCTGCTCTAGTTGTACACGGTAGGAGCGCAGGTTACGCAGAGCTCGAATTTGTGCTTCTTCAAGAGCACTCTGCAGATAACCGGTGGCGGTATCAGGGTAGGATTGGGCAACAATTGGGGAAAGGGAAACGATGCCAAGACCAAGAAGGATGCCCAGCAATGCTAACGCCAGCAGCAGTTCAATCAGGGTGAATCCTGCTCGCTCAGTAGGCGTTCGGATCAACAAAGCCCTTGAAGATGGTGAGGAAGAGAATCTTAATATCAAACCAGAGTGACCATCGCTCGATGTAGTAGAGATCGAATTCGATGCGTTTTTCTAGGGAGGTGTTGCCACGCCAGCCATTGATCTGTGCCCAACCGGTGATGCCAGCCTTGACCTTGTGCCGCAGCATGTAGTCTGGGATCTGTTTTTTAAACTGTTCAATGAAGACCGGCCTCTCTGGACGGGGACCAACTAGGCTCATCTCGCCTCGTAGTACATTGAAGAGTTGGGGTAGTTCATCAAGACTGACTTTGCGGATGAACCGTCCGATGGGAGTACAACGATCGTCATCCTTGCTAGCCCAGACTGCCCCGGTACGTTGCTCAGCATCCAAGCGCATCGAACGGAATTTCAAGGCATTGAAGGTTCGGCCATCCAGTCCCATTCGTTCCTGACGATAGAAGATGGGTCCTGGTGAACTCAGACGGACTAGCCCAGCGATCAGCAACATGATGGGCCCAAAGACCAGCAGGGCAGCAGTGGCACCTACCATATCCAGTCCACGCTTGAGCAGTCGGTTCCAACCAAATAGAGGACTGCGTACGATAGTCACAACAGGCATCCCCTCAAAATTTTCTGTCTCGGTGTGCAGCGTTCGAAAGCTACCAAGATTGGGGACAATGTGCAGATCCACCCAGAGTTCAGCAAACTGTTCTTTCAGTTGAGGTAGGTGCGTTTGCTCTGTAGGCGAGAGAGCAAGAAAGACTTGATCAATCTCCCGTCGCTGAATACGGTGCACCAGTTCCTCTAGGTCATTGAACTGTAGTAGGCTCTTGGGCAGGCTTGTTCCAGATTGCAAACTCAGTACTCCCTTCAGCAGGATTCCGGTTCGTTGATAACCAGCCAGTCGTTGGGCAAAGTTCAGGGCGGTCTCACCGGAGCCAATCACAGCAATTTTCCGGAGGTGGTAGCCACGCCGATGCAGCCACTTCATGCCCTTGCGAGCCAGGTAACGAGAGAGCACCAGCAGGAGAAGTAGGAATACTAAGAAATAGAGCGTATGTACGCGAGAGTAGGAGAATTCGCGGTAGTAGAAGGCAACTCCCACCAAAGCGAGGAACAAATATAGCCCTCCACGAAGCAGGTAGAGGAAATCCTGACGAGGGCGAATGAAAGACTGGGGGCGATAGACATTAGCTAGAGAGAAGGTTAGTGCCGTCAATAGGGCTGCAGCAAAAGCCGCCTTAAGATATTCAACATGATCCGGAATGTAGCCAGCAGCGGGCCAGTTCAGCCAAAAAAAACGAGCTCGGTAGGCAAACTCCCAGGCCAGAAAAGCCAGCACGACATCCAGTCCTCGCAGGGCCCCAAGTAGGACCTGATTGTGAGTTTTCAGCACAGACGTAACTTGAAATAACAGGAATAAGTAAATGAAGACGGCCGACTTCCATCCGGCACGAGTTCAGACATTGGTCTTTGATCTTGATAGTCTGACAGGTGAATTCAGTCAGGAACAGCGGGAAAATTTTCGTGAACTCCTACGAGTGCTGCAGGAACGTGATTTTCACTTGGTGTTACTGGGAGAAGAAATTTCTCCTAACGACTGGCAGCAATTCTCAGGAATTTCTATTGTTTCCGGATCTCCCGAAAGCAGTGGCCGTCGCAATCCTCAATTGGGCCAAGCCGATCATTTCTGGGTCACGGATCGCTCTAATCTTCACGCTTGGTTACAGGATCAGTCTGTTCATTTCGCTAGTCGGCAACCGGTTCTTGTTCCCAACGGATTCTATTGTCCTCGTATTGAAGACCTGCTGCAAATTTTTCATCCTAGCCGCAACACTACTCTAGAGATAGCCGAACAACTACTGAAAAGCAAACAGGAGGCCCCTAGCAAGCCACTACTGGTCGGCATTAGTGGTCCAGATGACTGTGGACATGCATATTTTGTGGGAGAATTGCTGGAAGCTCTGGAAGAACAGGGGGTATTGGTTGGTGGTTTTGATTTGCTGGAGCTACTGGGTCCTGAGCACAAGAATTCAGCAGCAGCCGATTATTGGCGAAATCCCCGAGAGCGAAACTGGATTCTTGATACACTGCTGCGCCCTTATACCGCCGGGGAGACTGTGACTGTGATTGATGAACCCGATTTTCTACAGGGATGCGAAACTTCATCATATCCACTGTTTTGGGCTCCAGAGATGGTGGTGTTGCTCTGGGGAACCACAATCTTTGTACCTGGAATACAGGAACTACTGGACATAAAGATCGTACTGGATCTCACTCCCAAGGCGGCAGCGGCACGGTTATTCGAACTGGATGAGCGCAGTGATTTCAATCCAGATTTCGTGGAGACCTATCTCAAGGGGGAAGGAAGACTCTATGGTGAATACCTGGAGGCCAGTCAAATTCAGCAGCAAGCAGATTTTCTCGTGCAGTTCGATAATTTCCATGCATTCAAATTGAAGAGCGGTTCCAAGTAATTGTGATGCACGGGTTAAAACACCATTTTACAAGAATGAAAGATGGTAAATAGGCAGGGTATGAATCTATTGGATTTTAACCGGTGCGGAAGGAGAGAGTGATGATTCTGACGGTATTTCGCTCAAGATTGCGCCTAGAAGCTCAAGCAGAGTACGGAGAATTGGCCCCACAGATGTCAAAGTTGGCAAGGTCAATGCCGGGTTACAAATCCCATAAGGTCTTCGTTGCTGAGGATGGGGAGCGGCTAACGCTGGTTGAATTTGAAGACGATACTACCCAATTCGATTGGGCCAATCATTCAGAGCATCGTGCTGCTCAAAAGCGTGGGCGATCTGCTTTTTACAGTGAATACTCGTTACAAATTTGCGAGGTGAAACGAGAGTCTCGATTTTCTACAAGCGAAGAGAATCGCTGACACAGTAAGGTTTCAGACTGGTGGGGCAAATTAGGAAGGACGGCCTGACGAGCAAGCCCGACAGGCCGCGAAGAGATGGGATCAATTAACGCAAGGTCGACCGATCCGTCAGTAGGATTAGATTTCGAAGCGGTCGAGGTTCATCACCTT
>PBZZ01000115.1 GCA_002730365.1 Deltaproteobacteria bacterium | reverse complement strand
TCACACCAGCCAACTAGAATTTCCTTCATATTGGCTTCATCTCGAGCCCATTTATGGCCATCATATACTTTTTTCCATTCAACATAAGTTGTTGATAATTCAGCATTCATTAATAGTCGCATAGTGTCTTTCTTGATTAGTGGGCTCAAGCCAGTTGTGGAGTTCAGATTCAAAAATCAACGGATCACCATTTATTGAAGTAGAAAGATAGAGATGGGATTAATGTTTGATAAGATCCCCGCTACTGGTCAATCTTCCAGTGGGATTATCTGAACTGAGGACAAGTCTACTCCCATCTCTTCCGGATAATTCTCAAATTTGGCAAAAAGCTTTTCAGCAGCATCTGGGGATTCAAGTTCTTCTACTATATAAATTCTCTCTGTATCCTCTTGGAAGCCATATCCTAAGAAATGTATTCCTGACTCTGCTCTTGCTTTTATGTGGGTTTCACCTTCGATGGCATTTTTCCAATGTGCATAGCCTTTGGTAGGCTTGACGATGACGATTTGTTTCATTTGGTTCCTCAAAAATCTAAAATTTAACTTTGGGGAGTATGAGTTTAACGGAAAAATACCAATGTATCAGAGACTAATTAGCAAGCGGCTAAAGTATCGTTTGAGCAATTTAGTTGGCTAACTAAATCTCGGATCAACGAATTTAGGATCCGATGCTGGTCAATGGGAATCAGTCGGCGGAAGTGTTGCAGGACTGAGTGAGCCGACTCCACTCACAGAGATTTATCCATCTCAGAAAATGTGATTTGGACGCCATCTTCCTCTAACAAAGGGAGGAACCGAGCATTCCAACCGTTTTCATCTCTTACTGTTTTAGCCATTGCAAAGTAGACATCCCATTCTTCTTTAGAACTCCAAAGTTCAGTCAACAATATGTGATTAGGATTTTCATGTGAAATAGATCTTTCCAAGCGTTCACAACCTTTTTGTGAAGCTGTAAAAGCATTGCCATGAGGCTCATCAGCTAATTCAATCACCTTATCAAGATTGCCATCTTTTACCTTTACGGTGATCCAAACCATCATTGCCATGTCGATTCCTACAGAAGTTAAGGAAAAGTGATTTCAAAACTTACTAACTAATAGATACATCATAATCAAGTGTTGATCGAACTTAGTGGTAATGCTGATCTTGATGTATAATTTCTGTAAAAGCCATTCAGGATAGACTAGAAGCCACTAGGAACGGCTTGTAGGAACTGGAAAAGACGTTGCCAGTGGATGACTTTGGGTAGTTAAAAAGCATAATAATTCGTTATAAGAACATCGTTGTTTCTTGGCTATTGATTATGAGCCAACACACCGATGCTCTTATAACAAACACTTGCAATGTATCCCCAAGCAGAGTTATTGACTGCCAAAACACCTAGAAACTAATCTGCTGGAGTTGAACATGATAAGGCGCTATTCCCCAATCCGCCTGCTAGTGCTTGTCGGGTTGCTTTTAACTGCAACCCAACTGGCACTGGCTCAGAGTCGTGCAATCCGACCAGTCAAACTCCAGATTCCAGATGAAGGAGAGGTTCAACTCTATCAAGGTAGTCATGCATTGGTGATTGGCGTCAGTGACTATCAAGACAATGCATGGGTTGATTTACAGAGTGTTGGTGCAGATGTGAAGGCAGTCAGAGAGACTTTGGAAGAACAAGGATTTGTAGTGGAAACACTGATGAATCCGACAAAGAATCAACTACTCAATGGAATTACGGATTTCATTGATACTCATGGCTATGAACAGGAAAACCGACTGCTGTTCTACTATGCAGGCCACGGACATACTCAGGAGCGTAATGGTCGAAAGTTTGGCTATCTAGTACCTGTAGATGCTCCTAACCCCTATGACAACGAAAGGGCCTTCTTCCATAAATCCTTGAAGATGGAGCAGGTGCTTTCTTTGGCAAAACAAATTGAATCCAAGCACTTTATGTTTGTGTTTGACTCCTCCTTTTCTGACTCAGTCCTGCAATCCAGTGAAGTCACCTTCCCCGATGACATCTCCTACCAGACCCCCAAGCCAGTCCGTCAGTTCATTTCATCAGAAAGTGCTAGCCAGACTGTTGCTGACAAAGGTGTGTTTCGTCCTTTGTTCATACGTGGAATCAAGGGAAAGGCAGATTTGAATCAGGATGGCTATGTGACAGGAACTGAACTTGGCATGTACCTGCAACAGCAGGTCCCTCAATTCCAAACTGGTCAATTCCCCCATTATGGCAAACTCCCAGATCCAGACAATGAAGGAAACTTTGTCTTCGAAGCCATCAGCAGCAACCAGCCAAAATTAAAAATAATGAAGCTTTACATTGGGGTAGATGATTTTCTAGCGGACTTGGACTCTCATCAAACCAGTTGGAAAACCATACAATCACCAGATCGGTATCTTGTCTATGTAGGGGAGGTTAGAAACGGCTTGCCCAATGGCAAAGGGACCTACACCGATCCTGATGGTTTCAAATACTTTGGGGAGCTCAAGAATGGCAAACTACATGGTCAGGGGATGTTGGCTGCACCCCATGGTGATCAATACATTGGTCAGTACAAAGATGGCAAATTACATGGCAAAGGGACCTACACTTGGTCAAATGGAAAGAGATATATAGGAGAATGGGTGGAAGGTAGAGCAAATGGTCAGGGTAGGCTCACTTGGCCAGATGGTCGAGAATATGTTGGAGCTTTCAAGGATAGCAAATTCGGAGGATCAGGTAGCTTCAATTTCCCTGATGGGCAGAAATATAATGGGGAATGGAAAAATGGTTTTCTAAACGGTCAGGGGACCTTCAGTCATCCTGACGGACGTGTATATGCCGGGGAATGGAAAGATGGCAAATTACATGGCAAAGGGACCTACACTTGGCCAAATGGTGAGAGGTATGTTGGATTTTTCAAGGCTAACAAATTTCACTGGCAAGGAACTCACCTCTGGCCAAACGGAGAGAGGTATGTAGGCAATCATAAGGATGGGTTGGCTGAGGGTCAGGGTACCTTCACATGGCCAGATGGAGAGAAGTATGTTGGTCATCACAAGAATGATTTAGCTCATGGACAAGGAACTCACACATGGCCAGATGGAAGATTTCTGAGAGGAATTTGGGAGGAGGGAACATTTATTGGCGAGCGCCCAGTGCGGAGGCAACAACCAATTACAGAATATGTTTGGCGGCCTAAAGCAGCTCAAAATGAGATGCAACGAACTATAGATTGCGAAGATTGTGATTACAAGGAAGCTAACTTCACAGAACAACAAGGACTGCTAAAAAGTAATGCTCTGAAGTCCTATCAACAACAGCCACTACGCCGATTATCAATTCCTGAGTGGTCATTAGCTGAACAAAACCCCATTGGGGTTACCTCAACACTGCTTTCTAGATGAAAATCATCGACACCAGAGCATATCCAGATTATCAGCCAGCACATTTGGATGTACATAAGCTGGTTGATCCAGTTGCACCTCTGTTGGTTCGTACTATGTTGCGAATCTGTTCCTATATCTTCTTTTCTTCCAGTTTTCTTAGTGCCCAAACTGCTGCCAGTTCTGCATCTCAGTACCAAATACCTTGGTAATAATTCTCAGATCCTTCAGCAGTTTGAGCTGTTCTTGACCACTTAATCGAATCCAGGGTCAGGGTACTAAGCACAGGTTGTTCAAAATGTTTGGTTCAACTCAGAGAAATCGTTTTTCAAGGAATTCAATCGGGCTTATAGAATGGCAAATTCCATAAAATTTCTGTTCATTGCCAGTTTTTGTGTATCCTGCGGAACTGTCAGTTCAGTTGATTCATTTGGAGTTTTTGGCCCTCAAGGCCAGGAAGCATATTCGATGCAGTGTAGTGGGATGGGAGCAACCTTGGATGACTGCTTTCAAAAGGCAGAAGAACTGTGCGAGGGGGGTGACTATGAAGTTCTTGATAGCTGGTTGCGAGATCCAATCCACCCACCTCCCAGTGTGATGGCAAGCCCTGCAGAGACAGCTGCTGCTCAAGCTCGAACCATTCACATCATGATTGAATGCAAAGAAGCCTGATAAAGCAAAAGTGCTTTGCTTGCTGGATACTAGCAGCACCGGCATAAAAAACTTGGAAAGGACGGTGCTGAGGCTCACACCTATTGGGTTAAATAAAACATAATATACTGTTCATTGAAACTGATTATTGTCTTTACCTCCTGCGCCAAGATGTTCAGATTGCTGGGCATCCGTATTGGCAATCACCCCACCGAGTACCCTAATGCATGCTACTGCCTTTGACTTCATCCACTCCATCCCAGCACACCTAGCTGTTAACACCGAGTGCCTACTGTTTGAGTCGATGGTTGCTGCTGGCTTTCCCAGCCCAGCTCAGGACTACTACGATGGCTACCTCAACCTGCACCAGTACCTGGTCCCGGATCCCAACAACGTCTTCTTTGTCCGGGCCAATGGAGATTCAATGGTAGGCGCAGGGATCTATGACGGGGATTTGCTGATCGTGGATCGCTCCAAGAAGAAACCCAACGGCAAGGTAGTGATTGCTTCCCTCAATGGCGAATTTACCCTGAAGCGCCTAGTGCAGGACCGGGGACGCTTTGAGCTGCAACCAGAGAATCCTGACTACTCCAGCATTCCAGTCTCCGTCGATGACGACTTCCAGATCTGGGGCGTAGTGCGCCATGTCGTTCACAAGGTCTGAAGGCTAGAGTTGGCGGTGGGACATAAATGCGACCCGGAGTCCCAATATCAAGAAGCGGGGTCACTTTGCTCCCCCCGGGGGTAGGGGTCGGAAATAAGGGATTCCTTAGTGGATCAGTCCCAAAGACTCTGTATGATGGTTTGGTGGGTGTGGACTTTAATTTCTCCACCTACTTCTTTCAGCCAGTCTTCAGCAAGCAGGTGGATGTCCTTCGATTCGATCCAGTGGTGATGCAGGCCATCTTCGGTTTCATAAATTTCAAAAAGCGTTACCACCACCCTGCCCGTTTTTTCTGGCATCTTCCCATCGAGAAACGAGTTATATTCCTTCCACTCTGGGCCAGATGAGACGACATACTGAACTAGTTAACGTTTTTTCTACTGTGGTACATTTCTGAAGTTATATGCTGAAATTCTCTTATCTACAAAAAGTGCTATTTTTCAAAGTAGTGATGATTTGTTTGCGCTGCTTTTCTATCCCGATCCTCAAGCAAAGTTAACGGAAGTCCCAAAGAGCTCTGAGAAATCCTTCCAACTCTTTGCGTGTAGACATTTGTCGAATTTTGTAAATAGCACCACCCAAACTGATCGCGTACAATTCACCGTGTGCATCTTCAGTCAATGATGATAAGAACATCACCTCTCCCAGTTCATTACCGTGCTGAATGCGAGGCTTGTATGCCAAAACTTGTGGAAAGTGCTGAATATCTGATTCAGTAGGGTCTAAATAGAAGAGCCCTCGAAATCTGTCTCCGTACACATACTGGCCTTGGAGCCAAGGAATGTCCTCTCCACGGTAGACGTAACCTCCAATCACAGAACGAATGAAAATGTGTCTGAAAGCAGCAATCGGCAGCACTGTATTTTCTTTGTCACAACTTTCGGTCTCAGGTGGATAACACTCATCTCCTTCTAACGTCGGCCATCCATGGTTCCGACCCACTTTGACATGGCTGATCTCCTCTTTGGATTTATCACCCACGTCTCCGACAAAGATGTCTCCGGTCAATTCATCAATACTAAAACGTAACGGATTGCGGAACCCCCAGGCAAAAATTTCAGGTTGAATCCCTTTGCTGTTATTCGCATAAGGATTATCTGATGGAATCTTGTAGGGTACAGTTTCACTCGCATTACTTACATCCAACCGCAATAGACTACCTTTCAAATCTTTAAGATCCTGAGCTAGGTAACCTCGATATCCATCCCCCACGGAGACATACAAAAGTCCATCCGTTCCGAACTGAAGCATGCCACCATTGTGGCCGTTGGAAGGTTTTAGGATTTCCAACAATGCAAGTTCGCTAGAACGGTCCACCATATTGTCTGAGCCCACTGTAAAACGGGATAGCTGAGAACGCTTAGGATTGTCCATCGAATAGAAAACATAGACGAAGCTATTGTTTGCATAGTCTGGATCAAAGGCGAGTGAGAGAAGGCCTTCTTCCCAACCGCTAGAATAAATTTTGTCCGCCAAGTCCAAGAGGAGGGTACTGCTTTGCTTCGAACCTTCGGTAAAGCGCTTGACCTGTCCGGATTTTTCAGTGACTACAAATTCTGTGGTGGAATCAGGAAAAAATGTCATTGAGGTAGGCAACTCAAAACTTTCCTCTGGCACCATTAACTGTAAGTCGATACGAGGACGAAGAAACATTGCCTGGGCTAGAATCAGAGCCAGTACCAACAGAAAGAAACTGCCTAAAAAAATTCGAATTGTTTTCCAGATAATAGACATGATGAATGGCTACTAAAGATAGGAATGGTAGAGAGCTGTTGAATGGTTTGATCAGTTGTTTTCCTAAAAAGACTCCACTGTATTTGAAAGTGCAAGAAAAAGCAGTGGAGTCAAGAGAGGTAGACAAATAGAAAAACTTAATATTAGTTTAAAGATAATAATCAGATCCTATAGCCCGTTATTTCAAAATAGATTACGACTTTTTTGCGATTATTTGCATATTTTGAGCGCAGTAATCCCTTTATACCCAGTATTTATTTGGATAAATATCATCCAGCACAGCGGATTTTTTATCCGTTGGTCTTTTTTGTTGTTACCAAGCTCAAATTGCAATATACCTATAAAATTAGATAGTATTTACATATTTATTTAGTTTATACTAATTTTATTTTGCTTTTGCTATGCTAAATACCGAGCTCTTCGGTTATGAAATCTTGCCACTCATGCACATTGAGAATTCAACATGTTGAACAAACCTACCGTTGTCGTAGAAGAGTACCTACTGCTACTTTACAAGTTACGAGACTCTCACGGGCATATTAAAGCAGTAGATCTGGCACAGCGCCTCAATATTCGGCCCCCTACAGTACATGCCACCCTACAGCGC
>PBZZ01000114.1 GCA_002730365.1 Deltaproteobacteria bacterium | reverse complement strand
TTTGGCTTCATCACGCAAGATAGCCATATCAGGAACCAGTCCCAGTAGGAAAAACATGATAGAAACAGACATGTAGGTTGTGACTGCAAAAACGTCCCAGGCCAAAGGGGATTTGAAGTTTACCCAAAGGTAGCGCTCGTTGGGATAGGGAATCAGCCAGTAGGCTAACCAAGGACGACCAGTATGGAGCAGTGGGAACAGCCCTGCTGTGAGTACTGCGAAAACAGTCATTGCCTCAGCACTTCGATAAATCGCAGTCCTCCAGGGAGCACGGGTCAGATAAAATACTGCCGAGATTAATGTGCCTGCATGGCCGATACCGATCCAGAAGACGAAGTCAGTGATGTAGAAGCCCCAGGCGATGGGATGGCTAATCCCACTGTTTCCGATACCAACATCGACTTGGATCGCCAAGCTAACTGCACCTAGGAGTAGGGCAGAGAGAAAACCAAGTACGAGTAGAAAGTAGGAGGGATGTGGCTTTTCCAGCATCTCCAGCATGTCATCATTGATTTGGCCGTAGCTGAGAGTCGTTGCCCGAATACCGGGATGCCCTCTGTGTTCGTCGATTTCCTCGCGGAAAGGAAGACTACGTGAACTGTCTTCTACGGTTTCTAGAATTGTTGTGGAGGCCATTTGGTATCTCCTTTCTCATCAATGGTCTTGTGTGTCAGTGAGCTGAACCATGTTCATTGCCGTAGAGACCTGCGACCTCTTTGTGGTTGACCTTGCGCAAGTAGGTTACTGCGGGCTTGTAGTTCATTTCGGGGAAGATTTCGTACTGGCGATCACGATTCTCTTTATCAGGATCGGCAAGTACATCAGGTTTTCGCTTGGCAAGCTGTGAGACCTTACTTTTAGGATCAGCGAGATTACCGAAAACGATAGCTTTATTTGCACAAGTTTGCTGGCAGGCAGTGACCACTTCGCCGTCTTGTACATCTCGACCCAGATCACGCGCTGCATATTTAGCTTCTGTGAGGCGGTGTACGCAGAAGTTGCACTTCTCCATGACACCAACAGCTCTAGTTGTGATTCCAGAATTTAACTGCTGATCCAGCGGAGCAGGGAACTCATAGTCAAACCAGTTGTACCGTCGAGCTTTATATATGCAGTTATTCGAGCAGTAGCGCGTTCCAACACAACGGTTGTAAATCATTGCGTTAAGTCCCTCTGGATTATGGTAGGTCGCATAGACCGGACAGACAGGTTCACAACCAGCGTTGCTGCACTGTTGACACATAATGGGTGCAAAGCGGGTTTCAGTTTCATCCTGATAGCCCTCTAAATAGCGTTCCATGCGCAGCCATGACATTTCTCGACCTACGGCCGCACGTTCTTTGCCTACAACCGGAATATTGTTTTCAGCATAGCAGGCAACAACACAGGCACTGCATCCATTGCAGCGATCCAAATCTATTACCATCCCCCAGCGGTAGGGCTTGTAGTATCCTGCGGTTTCAGATCGGTCTGGGTAGAATTCAACAATTTCTTTGGGGCGATGATGTCCCCCACTATGTCCTTTTTTTTCACTAGTCAGAGCAGCTACCGTAGTAGCCGCGGCGATATCACGGCCTAGCTGGCGCGGGTTCCCATCCAAGTTGACGGTGTATGATTTTACAGTGGTAGGAATGACGTCTACTTTTGTGCTTATCAGAGCCAGATTCCCAGTATGCGCATCAGTTTTTGCTGGAATCAGATCCAACACGTTTACACCGAATCCGTCGGCTACGATTCCGCTGGCCGTATGCCCCTGGCCTATCGGAATTGCCACAGCATCTCTGTGAATTGTGTAGCTTAAGTAAACTGTGGCCTGCAAGCTACCTTGGGAGTTGCTTAGCTCGACAACGCTTCGCTCTGCTATTCCAAGCTTTTTTGCAGTGTCTGGATGGATTTCTACCCAAGAATCCCACACAATTTGACTAATTGGATGTGGCGTCTCTTGCAGCCATGGCTTGTTTGCGCCTCTTCCATCGAGGTGAAAGATTGAAGGAGCTGGGATGAGAGCCAAACCACTTCCTCCGATAGATGGTACCTGGAAGGCAACACTAGTAACCCCATTTTGCAAGCTGACTGCATTGCTCCAACGTGGTGTCTCAAAAATTCCCCCATTCTCGAGAGTCTTGATCCAAAAGTTCTCAAACGGACCAAAGTAGCGATTCTGATGCACCTGAGCCCAAAGTTCATAGATGTACTCACGGTAGGTGTTTTTTTCGGCAAAAGCCTGCGGATTGATTTGCTTAGCCGCAGCAATCAGAACATCTTCACGTGCTCTCGCATCAAACATATTGACAGGAGCCATTACGGGTTGCTGGATACTAAAAATGCCGGGGCGTGGATTGGCATCTCCCCAGCTTTCGTAAGCAGTGAGAGCTGGAAGTACTAAGTCTGCCCGCTGATTTGTTTCGTTTTTTCCTGCGGCAATGGCGACGACCTTAGCTTTCTTCATTGCCTGATCGAACCCAAGGCTCTTGGGTAGCGTGTGAATCGGATTTGAATCGTCAACAATTAGTAACTTAATCTTGCCAGCGTTGAGATCCGAAAGTAATTGTAAAATTTGGCTATGCGATGTGTCTTCACTGGCTTGTTCAGACTCATAAAATCTGAGAGTTTTACCAAGGTTATTGGCTACTGCGTTCAGTGTAAACACAGCGACTTGTGTGGCTGTTGCTTGCTCACTGCTATTCCAGGTACCGCCAGCTATCGCCAAGGAGGGATTTTGATGAAACTTTTCGGCGAGAGTTTGGATTTTTTCCGCTGAGATACCAGTCTCACTAGCAACAAGTTCTGGCGAGTAAGGAGATAGGTAATCACTCAGGAAGTCATGACGGGGGTCACGCTGATGAATGACATGTGCCATGGCCAGAGCAATCATTGCTTCTGTGCCAGAGTTTGCAGGTAACCACTCGTCAGCTCTCGCTCCGCTTAGTGATTGATGAGGACCGATGTGGATACAACGATTTTTTTTTCCATCACTATAGGCGTGCATATCAGCAAAGCGTCGCCCATTCTGGACAGGATGTCCCCAAGTTTCGATAAAATCTGCACCAAAATTAACCAGTAACTCAGCGTTTTCAAAAGCATAATCTGGAAGATCACTTCTTCCAAAGGCGATCTCGCAAGCGCGTTGTTCTGCTGCTCGACTGATTAGGCTGAAGGCAATTCGCTTTCCACCACCAACTTCATTCAACCAGTTGTCAATGAAATCTCCCTCGCTGCCAACAGCTGGTCTACCTAAGTAAACAATCTGACCTGCAGATTGCTGCAACAGACTGACAAACTCACTCTGCGCGTCTTCCCATGAGATCACTTCACTTCCAGAACGGGGCTGAGCATGTCTCTCTGGATTATATAGAGTTTGGAGAGAAGCCTGGCCAAGAGCACAAAGTGCTCCTTGATTGAGAGGATGATTTGGGTTGCCCTCTGCTTTCTGAGCGCGATATTCACGAGCTGTAATCATCATCCCACACGCACCAGAATCGCACTCACGGCAGGTTGTCATGTACTGGTAGCCAGTGTTGGGCATGTATTCGAAGTCGACTGGAGGGACTAAAGCTGGAATAATTTTTTCTGGCTTTTGCTCGCAACCGGCTGCTATGGCGCTTGTCCCGCCTGCTGCCATGAATTTGAAAAGATTACGTCGACTTAAGCCTCTTTTCATTTATCAACTCCTGTAGATCATATCAATAGTGGCAGGTGTAGCAATCAAGCATGTTTGGGTTATGATAGTTTCGCTTATTGACCAGATATGCTTGGGCCTCTCTATGAGCATCGTTCTCTTTGGCATTGTTCCATCCTGCCATTGTGCTCATAGCTCGCTTGCGCTCTATAACTCCTTCCACTTGCAAGTGGCACTGCATGCACCACCCCATTCCACCAAAGTTTTGATCTACCACATAGGCAACTTCCATTTCTTGAACACTACCATGACATGACTGACAGCGCTGGTCACCGCCATTGCGGAACAGCATGACTCGGCAGGATAATGAGCGTGGATCTACATCTAAATCACAACCGTTTCCCGCACCGTCTATAAAGCGACTAGCGTCTGCGTTGATGTGTTGCTTGTGAGGGAAACGGACAAAATCTGGAATGTCATGCAGTTTTACCCAGGGGATGGATTCTCCTTTTGCCCAGAGATCGCGCATTTTGTCTACTTCTGGGTGTTCAGCCTGTACCAACTCTTGTCCATGAGGGCCATGGCAACCGACGCAGGTGCTGACGGGTGGAATTCCAGAAGAATGCGATCGGCGCGCGTAGAGATGGCAGTATTGGCAAGCAATGCCATTCTGGCCAACATGTAGTTTGTGGCTGAAGGCGATAGGCTGTTCTTTCGGTTCAGTGGAGATTGGAAATATGGCAAAACAGTTCAGTGGAGAAAATAATAAAAACAGGGTTCCCAGTATGAGAGTGCTAACACCTAGTCGCAGCGAGATCGGATAGGATCGCATGGTATGCCAGTTATCGATTGAGTACGTAAGTGAGATCAAAACCAAACCATTTGAAGAAGATTCAATTTAGTTCTAAAGGACTTCCACACTGAAAAACATTTTTTTTGCTTAGCTGCAAGACCTTAGTTTAATATTTTTCAGTGATGGATATGGAAAGATTCGCTGTTCTGCAAGAATATGAAGATAATCTGATTTGGTTATACGATTCATCGTTTGCTGGAGAGGAAGAAGAAAAAGCCAATTTGGATCCAAAAATTAGCGGGAGGTCGAGAAGTGCGACAGATTTCGCCAAGGATTAATCGGTCGCTTGTTTGTATGAATTTCATAGTGCAGGTGTGAACTCGTACTGCGCCCTGTATTACCAGTGTAGCCCAGTAGCTCTCCACGCTGAATGAATTGGTTTGTCTGTACCGCTAGACGGGACAAGTGACCATAACGCGTCATGTAATCAGTGGGTTTGAAATTTTTTATTGAAATACCAGACCCATGATCAAGCTCTACCAACAGACCATATCCGGTTGCTGGTCCAGCTTTTCGGACAATTCCATCAGCTGGGGCATAGATTGGAGTTCCAGCAGGTCCTGAAAAATCTATGCCGCTATGAAAAGCTGGAAGATTGGTGAATGGGTCACGTCTTCTGCCGTAGTGTGAGCTTACGGAAGGGTCCTCAACCGGAGCAATCGTCGGAGTACTCCGCCAGAGGATTTCATTACCACTGATTTCTTTGTAGAGGCGCTCTAAGGAATGATGAGTCGAATGATAGGAGCTTAACTCTTTCTCTAAAATCACACGTGGATCTGGAGGCTCTGTGCCCAATTGCTGCTCTTCTACTGGGAGTAAAGATTCTTCGAGAAAGGGACCACCTTTGCCACCCTCGTTTTCGGCAGGAGTCACGGGGACTTCTGCCAACAAACGAATACCTGTGATTTCTTGAATTTTTTCTGTAAGTTGCCGTACCTCTTGTTCACGAGCCTGCATCAGTATTGCGTATTCGGCTAGCTCCTGCTCAGCAGCATTCAAATTTTGCTTTAAGTCCCAAATCTCTTCTTGGACCAACTCTGAGTTGACTAGAACAGTCAGATCCGCTTTCTGTGACAGCGTCAGGTGGTGAAAATCTTTGCTGATCATATTCAGCCAGTTGATGGGATCGGCTTCAAGGGCTTCGGTGTCCAGCAGAATAGCTCTACATTGATAAGACCCCTGCTGACAAGCTAGAGAGTGGATCTGTTGGATGTGGTATAGAAGATTTTGCTTAGTAGCTGTTTTTTTCTGGGAGTGCGTTTCCAAAGTAGCCAGTTGGTCACGCAGATCCCGAACCCTGTTCTCCAAGACCTCAACACGCTCAGCCTGGCTAGCTGCAATCTCCATTCTTTCGTGAATGTGAATCTGTTGTGATTGGCGTTGGGCATTCCATTGCTGTTGTTCGTGCAACTGAACACTTTGCCAGATAACCATCCCACCCAAAAACAGGAACAGGCCTGATGTAAGCAGGACTGCGGTGATCAGCAGTGCAGGACGCAAAGGGAAGTGTGTGATGCCTGTTCCATTGTGCCGAAGCAGTAGGATCGATAAATGCGGCATTCGAAAACTCAAAAATAAAGATAGTTGCTCGAGCAATCAGTGCTGGACTTCTGGCCTTTTCACCAGATCATACAGTCTAGCACCGATGAAGATTTCAAGTAATTCAGGATCAATGTGATTGTCTTTAGCTTCAAAGCCCAAAATTTTTAGTGCCCGTTCAGCAGGCATTGCTTTCTTGTAAGGGCGATCCCAAGCAGTCAGCGCATCGTAGATGTCAGCGATGGTCATCATCTTCGATTGAAGTGGGATTTCATCACCAGACAGTTTGCGTGGGTAGCCTGTGCCATTCATTTTTTCGTGATGTGCGTAGGCAATGTCTGGAACATCCTCTAGATGTTCTGACCAAGGAATGATTCTTAGAAAATTGTAAGAATGCGTGACGTGTGACTCGATTTCATCACGATCCCGTTGGTTCAAGGATCCTTTGGGTACAGAAAGTGAGGTGGCCTCATCTACTGAAAGATACGAAACCGGTAAGCCAGTCGAAGGATGGGGGAAGGCTTGTGCTGCTATGACTTGCAACTGATCAAATCCTCCCTGGTCCAGAACAGTTGGTTCGTTGCATCGAATGATGAATTTTAACTGATCATCCAACTGCAAAAGTCGTTCATTCATCTCTTGTTGAGTCAACTCTACTTGCTGAAGTGAGTTCTCTTGCGATTCTTCCAGCAAGTAATTCAGTTGCTTACGGGTATATTGAAGTTCGGTTGCCATCCGGATCAATCGGAAACGATCCATCACTGCTTGCTGTTCTTCTGGATAAAGTTTTTTGGATTTGACCAGTACTTTTTCACGTACGCCAATTTTGCCGAAATCATGAAGGAGAGAAGCGTAGCGAATCGTATTGAATTGATCTGGGTTGTAGCTGATATCAGCAAAACGTCCCTCGGACTGCGAACTCACCGTCTCTGCTAGAGCTACGGTGAGCGTGGCGACTCGACTTGAATGACCGGAGGTCGTTGGGTCTCTAGATTCAATGGCCTTCACGCTTGCATTGATGAAACCATCGAATAGAATTTGGATAGACTCCAGTAAGGAAGCATTTCTGACCGCAATTGTTGCCTGAGATGCCAGAGATTCCATTAAACGCATGTGATAATCACTGAACGGAACAACTATTTGGTCAACATCTTCTTGAGTATTTAAAACGGCATCTCCGTCGGTCTTACAATTGATGAGTTGAATCACACCAAGTACTTCACCACGCTCATTGCACATTGGGACAGCGAGCATTGAGCGAGTCTTATAGTTCTGCTGCTCATCGAAGTCACGACCGCCCCAGACCAAATTAGAATCATGTAGTTCGTACACATTGTTGATCCGAATCGACTGGCTGGTGCGTGCCACGTAGGCATTGACCGTGCTGAAGTCAAGAGGAAGAACTTTCTCCTGCAGTTTGGATGTGTCTCGTGAAAGATTAAGTGCGCTGTGGAAGCGCATTTGTTTGTTAGCGAGGTAGTTGCTCTGTTCGTGATGGGTGTCTGGAATCTGTTCGATCAGGTAGATGCTGCATCCATCTGCGTTAGTGAGCTTCATAGCTTTTGCAGCGATCATACGCAGTAACTTATCCGGATCTTTTTCGCTGGATAGAGCGATCCCCAGTTCGTTCAATTCGGAGAGCATCTCATCCGATTTGCTTACATTTAAATGTGTTCGAGTTCTGTCGTGTAGGCGGTTGAAAAACTGGCGTAGCAGGAAATTCCAACGCGTGGGTGTCAAATAAGCTAGGGGATACCATTCGATCGAAGGATGTTCTGGAGGTTCTGCGGCTAAGGTTGGTCCCTCCTCCAAAACGACAATTCCTCCACCAGACTGAAGATAAAGAGTCAGATGGGATTGCCACTGGAAAAGATCACGGCTACGCATGACAATCAGACAGGTTGTTCCCTCAGTTGTATGAGGTAATTCTTCCAGCGAAGCGTAGGCAACGGAAGACACTTGTTGCAGTGGGTCTGCAAGAAATTCCTGATGTAATTTGTCTATGCCCTGTGGATAGAACAGTCGGGAGTCAACCATGATCTACGGATCTATGAAATCGAAATGATTCTAAAACTTTTTATCAAGAGGAGAAGATTCTCACAATCAGACGGGTGCTGCAAGCGGAACATGCAGAGGTTGGCGCATCAATCCAAGTCTTGCCGTTAATTGATCCAAATGTCCTACAGGAAGCCAGAGACGTTGAACATTATCTTGTCCCATTAGCCAGCGGATAAACTGCGAGTCTGGTGGCGAATCATCGGTCAATTTTTGTTGTTGTTTTTCTAGAAAATTGGCCAGAAGCAAGGCATGTCGTTGACGTAGCGTCTCTTCAAAAAGGCCCATCAAGCCCATCAGTTCACGTTCAAAACGGTTGAATAATATTTTCGATTGTTCTAACGATTGAGGGTTCTGTTGCTGTAATTTCCGAGTTTGATGCTGAAAAACAGGATACCAACTATGGACCAAGTAATCATTCCATTCGGCGAGAGTCTGAATAATCTGCATTGCCTTCTGCAAAGGATTGGTCAGGCTGAAGCGCAAGGTGCTACCGAATTGTTGCTGCAGTAGATTAATTCTGAGTTCACAGAGTAACAGCGCTTGGAGGTAGTCGCGCAGGTGCTGCTGATTCTCTTTAAAAAGTTTGTAGGTGGCAGTTGTGACGAACGGAGCATCAGGCCAGCCTTGCAAACATTCAAGGAGTAGATCTGAAGACCAACTTTGAATTTTACCACTTTTCAGTGATTGCCAAGTGAGATTTTGTGGAAGTACTTTACTTGTTTTGTTGTCAGATTTTGAATCGTTTTCAAGAATCATATCCCACCAGCCGACACCAAGCTGATGAGCTAGTTTTTCAGCAGAATCCTTAGCGCCCCGCAGGATAATCCAGCAATTTTCCCGACGAACATTTTGTGTATTGAGCAGTTCTCCAAGGGGCTTGGAAATCGTTATGACGGTAGTTGCATCCAGCAGCAGTAGATTCCCACCCAGACTCAGGTATTGAAGCAAGGCCTCTTCAGAAGCTTTCCAGCGGTAGGTCGAGAGTACTAAACCTAGGCGGGGACTTGGGAAGTCATCTTCTTTAATCAACCAATCGCTGTGATAACCCAGTCTTTGCTGTGTTGCCTGTAGCTGCTGCAGGGTTTG
>PBZZ01000113.1 GCA_002730365.1 Deltaproteobacteria bacterium | reverse complement strand
TTTGAACTGGTTTCAGAGCTTGAGTAATTCGTCAGATAAAATTTTTGGTTAACCCTTTTAGTACAGAGTTTATTTTGCTGATTGAGGAAACGGTAAAATTTATTTTTAAGAAACTTTTAAGCAAAAAAAGAAATTATAAATCAATGTAATGAATGAGTTTTCAAATAGTATTCTAATCAAAAGAGCAGCATTACTTATTAAGCCAAGAAGAATCAAAGACAGTCTTTTTGCAGATGTCGGCTGTGTTCTACTTTCTCAACAGAACCAGATATATCATGGTGTGTGTGCTGCTTCTGGATCAAACACTTTCTGCGCCGAGACCGCCGCAATTGCTGCAATGATCACAGGAGGTGAATATCGCATAAAGAAAATTGTTGCTACTTGGAAGGATGAACGAGAAAAGACTTTTGTGATTTCACCGTGTGGGAATTGCCGACAGTTGATGCGCGAAACTCATGAAAGCAACCTTGAGGCAGAAATAATTCTTGATGAGAAAAAGAGCGTTATTTTAAAAGAACTGCTTCCCTACTACGATTGGTGTCAGGAACAGCTATGAAATTTATAGTAGTAGAATGCAAATATGTTTTTTGCCTTAAATTCAGTGGTGTGAATAATTTTTTTCTGCATATTATAGGTTCTTTTTTGCCAATGATTCAAAAATATCTGCGATAGAACGTTTTCGGGGGCCTGGAAAGATTTTGATTGATTCACCAGCGCTTAAACTTCCGGGGTTTCTCACTGAAAAATACCATCCACATAGTCCTTGAGAAAACATCTTCTTTCCTGCAAGGCGATCTCCCATGATTGCGTTGAACTTAAAACAAGGTTCGCGTGGAGCGGTCACCACAAGTTCAACATTATTTGTTTTCCAAACATCGCCAACAAAAACCTGATCTTCCACAATCCCCACAATCGTAAGGTTTTCGCCAAAAGCACCGTGTTGATTTAGACGAGAAAAGTGTATATCCGAGGCCTCAATCGCATTTCTCCAATAATCGTAGTGCTCAACAGGGTAGCAGTAAATGGCTTTAGCTTGACCACCATGAACAGACAGATCGGCATATTCATCTCCTTGAAGACCTTCTAAACCACATCTAATTACCACTTGATTATCAATGCTTGAAACCGGACTTTTCGCGATTGCCGAGAGGACGGTCTTCTCTTCTTCCTGGTAAGAATTGGAGGGGGAAATGTTTGAACATTTACCAGTAGAAATCGTCAAAATTTCTACAGCCTAAGTATCCTTCCACTTCTTCACTCAATAAAGTTCAGGATTCATTACTACCCAAGCTAGATTTAAAATGTCGGCGGCACATGGAAGTGTAGCTTTCATTGCCTCCAATGTGGATTTGTTCGCCAGCTCGCACAGGTTTCCCTTCCTCGTTCAATCGAACTGTCATTATTGCTTTTTTACCACAATAGCATACTGTCTTGATCTCTCTTAGCTCATCTGCCCAAGCAAGCAAGCATTTGCTGCCCTCAAACAACTCTCCTTGAAAATCGGTTCGTAGCCCATAACACAAGACGGGGATCCTCAAGCTATCAACAACCTCCCCAAGCTGCTCTACTTGAAGTCTGCTTAGGAATTGTGCTTCGTCAATCAGGACACAATTAAGCTGCTCAGCATGGTGCTCAGAAGAGATTTTTGCCCAAAGGTCGTCTTCCCTATCAATCAACTTTGACTCTGCCTCCAGGCCAATTCTTGAGCGGATTACATTGGCTCCATCTCTGTCGTCAATCTTTGGTTTCAGTAAGAGCGTATTCATTCCCCTCTCAACATAGTTGTGGCTGGATTGCAATAAAGTCGTCGTTTTTCCAGCGTTCATTGCTGAATAGTAAAAATAGAGCTTAGCCAAAGTACCTATGATATTTCTGATTGATCATAAAATTTCAACAAAGAAGATTACTGCTTAATAGAGAGATAGATTACTCGTCATCACTTCAAGTTGACAAGTACTGATTTAATCTTCGTAGGTGAAATCAAAGATTCAACTGACAGGTGATGAATCGAGAAGAATAAAGGTAAGAGTTGGCTTTCGGCGGGAAGACAAATAAAATCTTGGAGGATTCGGGCATAGTTTCTGTTGAACAAGTACCAAATCCTACAGGATATCTTTTAGATTACTTAGCAGCCACTTTGGTTCATTTCCTTAGAGGGCATTTTGGTGTTACAAAACGTTGCTGATTCAAAACGTGCTGCTCTAGTATCTGCACCCATCAAATTTGCACTTCCGAGATCAGTGTAGCTTAGATTAGCTCCACGCATGTCAGCTAGGGTTAGATCAACACCCCATAGATTTGCCTCACGCATATCAGCATTTCTGAGTATTGCTTCCTTTAAATTTGCTTTCCAAAAATCTGTTGCCCGTGAATCAGAGCCCCTCAGGTTGGCCCCATTCAAGTCAACCTCTCGGAAATCTGAGGCAGTTAGATCTGCAGCACTGAGGTCAGCGGTGGTGAGCTTAGCCTTGTGAAGGTTTGCTCTCCGCAGATTAGCTCCAACCAACTCAGCCTCACTTAAATCTGCTGAGCTTAGGTTAACTTCGTCCAATGTCGCCCCACGGAGGTTGGCCCCCGACAGATTAGAAGATCTCAAATTCGCACGACTTAAATTTGCTGAGCGTAAGTCAGCACCGCTTAAATCACAGCGAATGCACTCATTCGTACGATGCAATTTTGCTAAATCTTCATCCTTGAATCCGTGAACTGGTGGAACCAAAAATGCCAAACTCAAAAGGAGGACAGGGAATTTCTTCCATAAGTTTTTACTCATGTTGGGCACCTAGACTTTGGTTTCTATTCTATAGCTTTATTGCATCTTCTAGAAGATTTTAGACTTTGATTCGTCAAAACGAATTCTATCAAGAAATTACGAATTGCTGCTCGAAAAGATAGCCCAATTCAGGAACCTCAAGAAAAGTTTCCAGAAGACCCAGCGCAACAAAAATTAGTACCATAATGATAAGTCAAACGAAAAAGTTTCTACCATCATTCATGTGTGAACCCCAAAGAAAAAATGGGTTTCTGGAGATGGCAAAAAATCATGAATTCAGAAAAGTATCACTTCCAAAAGAAAGTCAAGTTTTGTACTTCTACCAGACTGTCCTCCTTTTCAACTTCACCATCTCCGACTTCACACTAATCAGATTTGGGGAACCTCCATCACTCGCTCCAGAACGACCAAGGAGACAAAGATAAATCCCATAAAAACCATCCACAAAAAAACATTCCTGCCGTCGTTGTTTGGACTCATTCTGCCTCTTTTTTTATATAAATCATTAATAAAATCAGTATTTAGTCTTTCAGATGAAAGAACTCTTGTAACAATGCTGAAAAATTCATACCAACTTGATTTCCAAATACAGAGCGACATCAGTTAATGCGAAGTGGAAAGGGGACGTGACTTAAACGTAGTTCAGAAGGATGAGACTTCGTCGGGAGATTCAAGAACTTCGTGATCAAGCTTGGTACTCTGGTGTTCAGAGAGGTTCTGTGGAGGATTTTTCAAAGCGAAAGAAATGAATCAGAAGCTCTTTATCTCAACGCCGGCTTTGAGGGGATACTAGAAGTTGGGCAACTAACCAACTTCCAAACGAGCGTACAGCCAAACAGGGTGATCACAGTCAAAAAGATAGCGTGATAAATTGTGAACATCTCTGCACTAATACCTAATAGCCACGGCCCAACCATCTGTCCCGAGAGCAGGAAAATTGACAGAAAGGTGGTTGCCAGAGCGATCACTTCTGGAAAAATCTTGTAGCAAATTGTGAATGCCAACGGAATCACGGCACCTGTCAACAAACCAACTAAGAAATAAGCACTTGTCGTTAGAAATATGTCTCTAGAATAAATCCCGACCACTAAAAAAACTGCACCTACAAAAGCTCCCAAAGAAAGCAATCTTGCTGGATCCTGGTTTTTCACAATGATGGAAACGAAAAACCGCCCTAAAATGATTCCAAACCAGAATAGGGATATAGCGAGATTCGCCATCTCCTTGGAGGCTCCTAGCGAGTCCTCCATGTAGTAGGGCAACCAAACAGTGACGGATAGCTGGTGGAAAGAGTAAAACAATAGCGTTGCACCAAGAATCCAAATCTTGGGATCTTGGATAATTTCTAAGAATTTTAAAGAGGCTTTGTTCTTTGGCGCCTGTGTCTGGTGCATTTTGCCCATTGGCAAAATGCACCAACATCCTAACAATGCAGATACAACGAAAAGAATTCCAATGATTGAGTAGATTTGCTGCCAATGAAAATCTAGTTTTATCAACAATCCTGAATAGAATGGACCTGTAAACGCACCAATACTAAAAAACATATGTAGGCGATTTAAATAGATTCCACTCTTTTCCTGATGCATTTGACCTACAAAAGCATTCAAAAAAATATCCGCAATTCGAATAAAAAAACCCGTTATAAAAAAAGCAAATTGCAAGAATAGAAAAGAGGGTGAGTAACCGACAATTAAAAGGCCTAGCCCCAAGGCTCCAAACGCAATTGGAACGATTAATGACTTTTTCACTTTTTCAGCAAAACGACTACCTAGAAATAAAGCTAAAATTCCCCCGAAACATTGAATTGTCATTAGAAATCCAATTTCACTGAGCGACACATCAAAGTATGGCAGGAGTTCAGGAACCAGAGTCCCAATCATCACGATTGAAACACCGTAAATGCTCATAAGCCAGTAGCAGTAAAACGTAGCTTTGTTCTTTGAGTATGTAGCCACTTATTTGATTATAAAAAAAATAAAAATAATGCTTTATTTACGTAAACGTATGTTAATTTAAATGTCTATTATTTGAAAGCTTAACTTAGATGATTCAGGCGAAGGTTTTTTAATGAATCAAGTAAGGGGCAGGGATTTCGGGAGAGAAACAAATTGCAATGAACAATGTTTTATTTCATTGCTAATTTTTTCGATAGAATCACACCTAGTCTCTTAAGATGGCCATACTCTCTGGCTTCCATGTAGCCCAAATTAAGTTTTCGCCAATAGACTTTCCTAGGTCTGGGTCTACAAAGGCGCGCAATTTTTCATCCGGAGTCCCCTCAACATGAAAATCAACAAGCATTCGACTACCAAGGAAGGTTCTATTGGCTAGTTTCCCTTTGACTTGATTCACTTGATCAGGACACCTTTGATGAAATTCCAATCTCTCTAATCTGACGGAGGCTATGATTTGTGAGTCATTTGTTGGTCTATTTCCAGTTGAGTAACCCTGAAATGTATGTCCAAACCATTCCATTTTAACTAAATCATTTTCCTGACTGATCAATTTTCCACTTAGAAAATTGGTTTCACCTATAAAATCTGCTACGAAGCGGCTAGCCGGTTTGAAATATAATTCTTCTGGTGAACCATCCTGTTCAACTTTCCCCATGTTCATCACAATAATTCTATCTGACATGGTGAGAGCTTCATCCTGATCATGTGTCACAAAGCAGAAAGTTTTGTTGGTCTGACGCTGTATGGATTTCAATTCACGTTGAACCTGGCCTCTTAGCTTGGCATCCAATGCTGCTAGAGGTTCATCTAGCAGCAGTAAAGCTGGTTCTGGAGCTAGAGCTCGAGCCAGTGCAACTCTTTGTCGCTGACCACCAGACAATTGGCCTGGGTAGCGATCTCCATAACCTTTCAGCTCCAAAAATGACATGATCTTGTCCAGTTGCTCTTTAATCGCCACCTTCCCCAAGCCTTTTAACTCCAAAGAGAAGGAGATGTTTTGTCGGACAGTCATGTGAGGGAACAAGGCATAATCCTGAAAGACCATGTTCACATGGCGTCTTTCGGGGGGTTGGTGAGTAACATCTTCACCATCGAGGATAACTCTGCCCGTATCTGGTCGCTCAAACCCACCTAAAATCCGAAGCGTTGTGGATTTTCCACAACCTGAGGGTCCCAAGAAAGTTACAAATTCTCCCTGCTTAATCTCCAGCGACAAGTGTTCTAAGGCAATCGCGCTACCAAATCGCTTTGACACCCCATCCATTTTTACAAGTGACTGTGAGTTCATGTTGAACCTTTTTTCGCCTTGCGAGTGAACCTCTCAGCCCAAACGCCTATAGCTGCAGTCAATACTAGGGCTACTGTAGAGATCGCATTGATTTCGGGAGACATTCCCGAACGCAACATCGCAAAAATCAATACAGGAAGCGTAGATTCATACCCTCCAAGAAAGAAAGATCGAACAAAATCATCGAAGCTCAGTAATAAGCAAAAGACACTTGCTCCCAGAATAGCTGGTACCAAATAGGGCAAAGTGATTCGCAGGAATGCAATCAGGGGATCCGCGCCAAGATCGCGAGCCGCTTCGATTTGGCTCTTTGGCAGTGTGGAGAGCCGTGCCATCACAACTAATGACACAAAGGGCACATTGTGAACGGCATGCGACCAGATAATCGCCCCCATTCCAGGTTCAATTTCCAACCAGCGTGCATAGATCCTAAAAGCGATAGCCGAGATGATTCCAGGAACAAGTGCGGGCAGAACCATCATCCCAAAGATGAAAGCCCTACCCCAGAATTTTCGACCCTCTAAAAGTACTGCGATCCAAGTACCTACCACCACAGAAATTAGTGTGGAGAGAACGGCAATGATCACCGAATAAACAAAGGTTTGAATCACCTCTGCATCAGAAAAAATTCTAGTGTACCAGTCCAATGTCCAAGAACGAATTGGGAAACCAATGAATTTGCTATCCTTAAATCCCATCAAAATCATCAAGATCAAAGGCACGAAGACGTAGAGAACGAATGCCCAATAAATACATGCCAACGCGATGCGATTACCACGACTCATTAGGAATCTCCTTTTCTTAAAGATTTCATTAGTCGTTGGAAAACCCCTGTAACTAGCAAAGCTACCAGAAACATGATCACAGCGAAGGCGGCGCCCGTAGGCCACTCGTCACCTGCCACATGGAAAAAACCCGCAATGGTTTCCGCAAAAACAGTTGTTGATGGACCGCCCAAAAGTACTGGGGTGGCATAAAAACCAGTTGAAATCAGAAATACAAGCGTACAACCTGAGGAGATTCCCTCGATGGTGAGTGGCAAAGTCACTCTGCGAAACCTCGTCCATGCTCCAGCCCCAAGGTCAGCTGCCGCTTCGTTATAGCTTTTTGGTAGTTTTTCAAGTGCTGAATATAGTGGCAGCAACATGTAAAGCGCTGTCAAGTACACAATCCCGAGCCCCATCGAAAAACTCGTGTACATGAATGGAATGGGCCGATCAATCAACCCCAGCCACTTTAGGGCAAGATTTAAAGCACCCGTATTTCCAAGCAATATCATGATCGCATAGGTACGAACAATCTCTCCCACCCAAAATGGGATCAATAAAATTAATAACATCAGCATCTGATTCTTCCGGCTTACATGACGCGCCAGAAAATATGCAACTGGATAGGTGATAAGTAGTGTAGATAAAGTGAAAACAGCTGCGAAAATTAAAGTTCGGAAAAGGGGCATCCAGAAAATGCGGTCTCCAAAAAACTTTAAATAGCTCTCCATGGAAAACTGCTGAGCAACATCAGGAGCTACTGGATAAGCATCTAGGAAAGACACATGCAGCATCTGAAGCATTGGGCCTAGGTGCTGCGTAAGTAACCAAAAGATTGGAAAAGCGGCTAGTATGGAAAACTGTCTGCGGGGAGAAAGAGTGACAACCGACATCAGCGTCTGGTAGGGTACCCAGTTGGCTAACCGCCCCCAGAGCGAGCGTTCGCCCTCCGTTTTTGCATCCCCGTTAGGGGCATTGCTTACGGATGCTTCATTGGGCATCTTTGAAACACTTTTTGCTGGGATAATCTAAGTAGCCCACCTTGAAAGGCGGACTACTTGATGACTGGATGCATCTATGCTGCTTTCACGGCCTCAACTGCTGGATCAACAAGCCCGTACTTCATCTTATTTGCCTCGGCTCGGAAGAATTGAAGATTAGCCAGTTGCTCTTCGGGGAAGGAAGTCGATCTTTTTTCAAGATCTGTCAGATATTTTGATGCGTCTTTGTATGTGGAGATAAATCCAGATGCCTTCGTCATAGACGCCCCAATTTCTGGAGAAGCCAAGATCGCATTCAGGAAGGTGTAAGCATTATCCAAGTTCGGGGCATTGTTGGCGATATTGTATGTGTAGACAAAACCGTAAGATCCCTCTCTCGGAATGGTCATCCCTAATGGAAAGCCATCGTTGATTAGAGCTGCGGCAGGGCCATTCCAACTGTGACCTAATGCGATGTCCTGGTTGACAAACATTTGTTGCACCTCTGCCCCACTGTCATAATACTTTCGCACCAAGGGTTTCTTCTGAATCAAAAATTGCTTCGCTTCTTCAACGATTGCGGCTGCTTTGTCTGGATCATTCAGATAAGCCACCATGTTGCCGTCATATCCAAGCATTAACATCACAATCGACATCATGTCTTGAATGATGTAAGCAGTCTGCCCTGAATATTTTTCTGAGAAAAGAGTATCCCAGGTCAACGCTTCTTCCTTAGAAACGAGTTCAGAATTATAGGCTAGAACTTCCATTCCAGATAAAATGGGTGCTCCCCATTTCTCACCATTGATGGTTGACCAGTCACTTTCTGAGAAGGTCGGGTTAATTTTACCCCAGTTTGTTAGTCGATCTGTATCAAGAGGGGCCAACAATTTACTGTCAATAAATTGCAGGAAGCGGTGCCCAGCGACTGTCATGATGTCAACCGTAGGGTTGGGTTGCTCGGCAGCCAATAAATTGAACTGCTTGCCCTGGTCATCCACTAGGCGGATGTTAATTTTGATACCAGTTTCGGTTTCAAACTGTTTTTTAAAACTTTGTGGAACAAAATCGTTATAGGTCCAAATATTAACTTCTCCACCAGAAGCTGAAGCACGCCGAATATAGGCCGGACTAGCAAGCGCTACCCCCGCTAGAGCGGTCATCCCAATAAATTTTCGACGGTTTAGTTTGTAATCTTCCATTTTATAACCTCCTAATTTACTAGTTACTGCAGTTAACTCACCATTCACATCACAACTTCTCATTAACTTGAGAAGCTTATGTAGATTTTTTTGATCTCTAATTTTGCACTTAAAAGACATCTTACAAATCTACATTCACTCAACCAAGCAGACCATACCAGATTTAACTCCCGAGGAAAGTTAATAAAAACTTTGGATGATTACGAATAATTTAGGATTGAACAAATGTTGGCTAAGTTTGAAAGTGGAGTGCACAGTCGGTTCATTGGTTTTCTAAAAACTCTCCGGGAATCTTTTTAATTGAGTATCCCACTCAAGGAAGCGTGCTGAAGATCTTCAAGACTATAATTTTCAAGATCAAGTGCAGCTAGTAAATTGTTTTCTTTTGCAAAATCAGTATTATACATTGCAGAAAAAATTTCGATTCCTGCTTCATGTAATTTGGCTGGGCGT
>PBZZ01000112.1 GCA_002730365.1 Deltaproteobacteria bacterium | reverse complement strand
TAATTTTTTATCTTAAGACGTTCACTTCATGCAGATTAATTTTTTGCATATCCGGTTTTATTTTTTCTGTTATAATTGGTTCATAAAAACATGTAGTCCAATAATTATTGGATTTCTTAGTGAGGCTTTTTATCTAAAAAATTGGGCTTCCCTCTCTAAAAAGAAAATACACAAATCAAAAACTATTTGATAATAATGAATACTTGATAGAAACTCTATAGAAAAAGCTCCTCTTCAGATATTAGTTGTCTCTAAGGAAAAGCAAATGGCTTGTGAAAATTGTTAAAAATAACCTGATTGTTTGCAAACAAGAAATTTAGTAAGTTTGCTGGAGAAAATCAAAATTACTTGTAGCTTTTTCTGTCAACTGAAGAGAACACGAACTGTAAGTTCGCGTATTTGTACGGCCAAACATACTATTGTTTAACCGCTGCTGAGGTAACCAATAATTCTCTGAAAACAATCTGAATCGGTGAAGGAGGTTTGCTGTGGGAATGGAAATCGAGCGAAAGTTTCTCGTGCTTAACGAAGATTGGAAGGTGGGTGCTGTGGGTACTTTTTTACACCAAGGATATCTGAATCGTCACCCACAGCGCAGCGTTAGAGTGCGTGTGAAGGGGCAGCAGGCCGTTCTGACGATCAAGGGGATGGTCTCCGAAATCTCACGATTCGAATACGAATACCCAGTTCCACTGGCTGATGCTGAGCATATGCTCAAGGAATTGTGTGAGCCTCCCACCTTGGAAAAGACTCGTTATCTAGTGGAGTGCGAAGAAATGTGCTGGGAAATTGATGAATTTCACGGAGACAACGCAGGCTTGGTGGTCGCAGAAATCGAATTAGAAAATGAGGAACAACCCTTTGCAAAGCCACCTTGGCTTGGCGAAGAAGTGAGTCGGGATCCTCGTTACCTGAACATCAACCTCTCTCAGCACCCTTATTGTCAATGGTAGCAGCTGGCACTTATTGATTCCTGCCCCGTACATGCAGGTCGATCTGCATCTGTGTCTGATCGAGAACCGTCTTTTGTAAGTGCTGGACCATCTCTTTCTTGGCCTGCCGCTGTTCCTGATTGCCACGGTAGCGGATTTGTTCCTTGAGCAGCTTGTCAAGATCCAGATCAGGCTGAGCCGTGTCTTGCTCTTCGTCAAGCCTCCACAGTACACCAAACAAACGAATTTTCATCCGACTCTCTCTTCTACGGCTAGGCCTTGTTCACTGCGTAGTTGGCCGCACGCCCCCTGGATATCCTGTCCCTTGGAGATACGTAAGGTTGCGACCACACCCCGATCCAGTAAGTAACCTTGAAAGCGTTGAATCTGCTCCCAATCAGAGCGTTGGTACTCACTGTCTGGTGCAGCATTGAATGGAATCAGGTTGATCTTGAACTTCACTCCATGGAGTAGGCGGATCAAGGCTTTGGCATCATTAATTGAATCTGTGATGCCCTTGAGCAGAATGTACTCAAAAGTGATACGCTTACGGGCCTCAAGTGGGAATTCCTGGCAGACTTGAACCAACTGAGCCAGGTTGTAACGTTTGTTGACAGGCATCAAACGCTCACGGACCGTGTCAGAGGAACCATTCAGTGAAATCGCCAGATTTGCCTTGACTCGTTCTTGGCCAAAACGGCGAATCTGAGGCACTAGTCCTGAGGTTGAGACTGTGACACGGCGCTGTGAGAAGTTGAAGCCGTACTCGTCAGTAAGAATCTCCAAGGCCGTCATAACCTGATCATAGTTGTGGAAAGGTTCTCCCATTCCCATAAAGACAATATTGCGGAGTGGCAATCCCGTAGCATCTCTTCGAGCCTCCACCACTTGCTCCACGATCTCACCAGCGCTCAGGTTCCTGATCAGTCCCATTTTGCCTGTCACGCAGAAAGAACAACCCATCGCACAGCCCACCTGAGAGGAAACGCAGACCGTATGATGATCGTGGTGTGGCATCAGCACAGTCTCGATAGTCTTGCCATCGTGCAGGCTAAGAAGGTACTTGCGTGAGCCGTCTTTCGAGACTTGTTCTGCAACCCGGGTCAGGCGGGGGAGGTGGAAGTTTTCGATCAGCAGTTGACGGGTAGACTTGGCCAGGTTGCTCATTCCATCCCAGTCACCGACATCTTTTTGGTAGAGCCAAGTGAAGACTTGATCTGCGCGGAAAGGGCGTTCGTTGCGCTCGGAGAACCAGTCGCGCAGGCGAGCCCGTGTCCAGTCTTTAAGATTATGAGGGGTCATTGTGAATCAAATACAGACAACTGGAACGGGCGGGAAAGTCCGAAACAGAGGTGGGTAAGATGAAAGTAGTCGGCAATCAACCAGCTTCTTCGAGCACAAACTGATCGTACTCTTCATCGTCCAGCAAGTTGTCTTGCTCGTCCGGTTCACTGAGCGCTACACGGATCAACCAGCCTTCATCATAACAATCTTCGTTGATCGTCTCTGGTCGATCGGCAAGCTCCGAATTGATATCAGTTACCTTGCCGGACATAGGCGAGAACAACGAAGAGACGGCTTTGACAGATTCAATAGTGCCAAATTCTTCGCCAGCTTCCAACTCATCGCCAACCGAGGGAAGCTCAACGTAGACAATGTCTCCCAGCGACTTTTGCGCATGGAAGGTGATACCAATTTCAGCTTGGTTGCCATCTAGCCGAATCCATTCGTGCTCACGCGTATATTTAAGATCTGACGGGGTCTGAGACATTTTCCCTCTTGGGCATCAATTCCACCTTGGAAGCCAGCAGTTACCTGCTATGAACAAATTAGTAACAGATCCTAAACAGAGAAACCGATTTGTCCAGAAAAAAATCAAGTAGAGCGGGAAATCTGATAAAAAGGCAACCTCACAACTTCTGCAGCTAGCCGTCGCTTACGCACCTGTACAAGGAAGGTGCTGCCGATCTCAGACAACTCTGTGGGAACATAAGCCATCCCAATAGGGGCGTTGAGTGTTGGCGAAAGAAGGCCGCTCGTCACGCTGCCAACAGTCTGTTCCGCTTGATTCAGGATCGGGAATCCATGTCGAGGAATACCAAATTCCTGCACCTGAAAACCTACCAGCTTGCGCTGTGGATTCTCTTTGGAATGCAGCAGGGCTGCTTTACCAATGAAGTCACCCTTCTCAGGCTTGATGATCCAACCCAGTCCTGCTTCGTACAGGGAAATATCCTGACTCAATTCGTGTCCATAGAGGTGCAGTCCACCTTCCAGGCGCAGACTATCTCGTGCACTGAGACCACAGGGCTCGATGCCAAAAGAGGCACCTGCTTCTAACAGTTTTGTCCAGATGTCTTCTGCGTGCTGTGGCGATAGATACAACTCAAATCCATCGCTGGCGGTGTAGCCGGTACGGCTCAAAAGCACAGGGTAACCGAGCAACTCTCCTTCCAGAAAGCGATAGTAGCGTAAGGCCCGAACAGGCAAATCACTGATTGATTCAAGCACATCCACAGCGAGAGGACCCTGCAGCGCGAGTAAGGCGTAGTCACTACCCACATTGCGTAGGTTGGCACCAAACTGGGAGTTTTGTTCTTGCAACCAATTGAAATCCTGATCCTGGTTGGCTGCGTTGACGACCAGCAGGTAGCGCTCTTCTGCCAGACGATAGACGAGTAGATCATCCCAGGCTCCTCCTGCTGGCGTAGTCAGTGCGTTGTAGCGTGCGGCCCCAACTGGGATTTTTGATATGTCGTTGCAGGTCGTGTATTGCAGCAAATCCGCTGCTCTCGCTCCTTCCACCAGCAGTTCTCCCATGTGGCTAACGTCGAAGAGTCCCACAGCTTCTCGAACTGCTCGATGCTCCTGCTTATCGCCCTGATAGCGTACTGGCAGATGCCAGCCACCAAAGTCGGTCATGAAAGCACCGGATTGCAGATGCCAGTCATGCAGTGGGGTCTTATTTAAGGTAGTCGAACTCATGATTTAATTTCTCTGGAAGTAGGAACGGAGTTACAGAAAGGATCTATTCTCGGTGAACACCAGCCATTGGTTGCGGTTTGTAGTGGCGCATTGAGTAGGCCAGTGTCTGCCCAAGAGCTTTACGGCTGAAACCCGGAGGTACCAGCTGTGAAACGGAGCCGAGCCGTAGCGCCTCTTCTGGATTGAGCAACTGCTCTTCGTAGCGTGTGGTCAGTCCAGCAAGAGCTTGATCGCGAATGGCTGCTGCTTCCAAGTTGGACATTCCAGCTGCCACGTTCTGCTCATATTGCTGATGGATATTTCGGAACTCCTCCTTATAAATATATTGCCGTCCAGTCGGTCCCATTACGGCGATACGCGCAGTTGGTAGAGAGAAGACAAAGTCTGCGCCGATGTGGTAGCTGTTCCAGGCACAATACGCACCGCCGAAGGCGTTGCGTACAATCAGCGTCAGCCGTGGAACACGCAGGTCAATGATGGAGTCCATCATCTCACGACCAGCTTGCACAATACCCAAAGTTTCCTGCTCAGATCCCGGTGCAAAGCCCGCAACATCCATCAGGAAGATAGTGGGAATGTTGTAGAGATTACAGAAGCATACAAACTTGGCGACCTTGCGCGAAGCATGAACATCAATATTACCGGAGTTGAAAGCGCTATTGTTGCAGACAAATCCAGCAACATGTCCACCCAGACGAGCAAAGGCTGTGATCACCTGTCGGGCCCGGGAAGGTTGGATTTCGAAATAGTCCCCGTGGTCTACAATTTGTTGTAGAAAAAGTCGCATATCCAGTGGGGTGTTGAAGCCCGTAACTGGGTTGGAAAAAGTTTTTTCGAGGAGAACCTCTTCTTCGTCCACCTTCTCATCGAGTGAACCAAAAGAGGTACTGAATGGGGCAAGTGAGTGATTGTTGTCAGGCAGATAACTGAGCAGCCGCAAAGCCAGTCGCAAGGCGTCCAACTCATCTGGGGCTTCCAGATCAACGACTCCGCTCTGAGTATGTACCTTGGGGCCACCTAGATCGTCTGGTGTGATGTCTTCGCCAAGAGCTTCACGTACAACGTTGGGGCCCGTGAGCCCCAAAAAAGTCTGCTGGGGTTGAATCAGGAAAGAACCTTGTCGGGGTAAGTAGGCGCCACCACCTGCATTGTAACCGAACATCAGCATGATGGAGGGAACAATTCCGCTGATTCGACGCATGGCAGCGAATGCTTCTGAGTAGCCATCAAGCCCACCCACACCAGCCGGCACAAACGCTCCTGCCGAGTCGTTCATGCCGATCAGCGGAATTCCATGCTCGGCAGCCATCAGAATCTGACGGGCAACCTTGGCACCGTTGGTGGCATCCATCGAACCCGCACGGATAGTGAAGTCGTGACCGTAAAAGGCGACATCGCGTCCCTGGATGCTAAGAATTCCTGTGATGATTGAAGCTCCATCGAGTTGAGGCCCCCAATTCTGAAAAGTGATGTGGGGTTCCTGTTCAGTCAGGACTCGTATACGCTCCCAGATCGTCATCCGATCTTTACTGTGCTGTGTCCGAATCCGGTCCGGTCCACCTCCTCGACGAGGTAATTCGATCAACTCCTGGCCACGTTTTACCATCCGAGCATAGGTCGAGACGGAAGAATCAGACTCGGTTTGTTTTATCGCAAAGGGGTTGTCCAGGCGGTAGCGTTCCAAGGTCATTCTCTGGGCAGGAAAGCAAATGAAGGGTAGTTGTGAACCTATGATTTCTACTGAGCCTTGTGCCTTAGGGCAAGCCAAAAGCCAGGTACTAGCTCCGGTTCCATCGGGCAAGTGTCAGGATCAGAACCAGGAATAACAGGCAGTTGCCCCACGCTGCCAGAAAAGGAGGTAAGGCTCCTGCGTGACCGACTGCCAGAAAGATTTGGTTGAGAATCCAGGAGATGATGCCAAGAAACACAGCGATAGCCAGTGATTCAGCTGCTTTGCTCTGGCGATGATGAGTTGCTGCCAACAGGGCGCCCAAGGCAACCATCAGGAAAAGTTGGGCGGGGTAGGCCAGTTTCTGAAACAATTCAACCCAGTGGCTCGTAGTGTCCAAGCCTTCCCGTTGTCGTTGTTCGATGTCTTGCCATAGTTCCAGCAATGGAAGATAGTGCGGGTCTCTGCGCGGCTGAAAGGAGAGCAGTGGTAGGTCACTGGTGGATAATTGTCGCGATTCCTGTTCTTCCAATCGCATTCCTGAGTCATCGAATTGGCGTTCAGCAACAGCTTGTAGTTCCCAGCCCTCCGGTTTTCGTTGCGCTTTGTTGGCCTGCAAGGATTCCTGAAGTAGATGCCGGGGCTCTCGTAGCCAAGAGAAGCGAGCCAATTGCTTAACCTCACCGTCAGGTTGACGTGGACCAAAGTATACAATAGCTTGATCACCGTCTAGCTTCCACTGTGCTGGCAAACCGGTAGCCACTCCTGCATTACCCCAGTGCTTCTGCATCCAGGGCTGAGCGTAATTCTGCAATAAATAACCAGCGAGCGCTATACCACAGGCAGTGACCAGAAAGGGTCGAATTAACTGCCAGGAGCCAGCCCCAACCGCTCGCATGGCAATTACTTCTGAGGTTCGACTGAATGCGCTAAACGCTGCAATGGTTGCGAGCAGTACGGTTATAGGTGTGGTCAATTCCAGCAACAAGGGTAGCAATAAGGCAGTCTGACGTAGGAATGCTAAAAAGCCGGACCAACTGTCAAAGGCTTGGTTGAGATCGTTGACTAGGTTGCCCAGTGAAGTGATGGCTACGAAAGCCAACAGGAAGAGAGCGAAAAAACGCAGGAACTCAAGGGCAAGGTATCGTGAAAGAATGGAAAACATGAAAGTGCAGCAGTTTTTGCCTACTCTGAGAGATTAATCATTGCGGATTGTCCTCAGCCAGCAGATCATCCTTGGTTGTTGGAACTGATCCTGAAAAGATAGACTTGCTTTCTTTAGAAATCCACGGTTTTTGGGAGTGCTTTTGTCAGAAGGCATAGTACTGGAAAAACTGGGGAAGATCAGCTAGTATTCGTCTCTTCCAAGCTGATTCATAGGCAATCGGAAGGCCATTTGTACCTGGAAACGCCCTAAGGAAACGAGATGTCAAATTCAGTCCTGGTCTTTGAAGAAAATAAGGCAATACAAGGACTGATTGCCTCGACGATCAGTGATCAGGTCGAGCTTTGGCAGGAGAGTCGCCCTGATGCCTTCCTGCAGCTGGCAGATCATTATTCTCCCAGCCTGATCTTCATCAGCAACGCTGACCAGCAGCAAGACTACGCCCTTTGTCGGCAACTGCAGCAGCACTCGTCTCTGAGTCAGGTGCCCAAGGTGTTGCTGGTTAACGCCAGAGATGATGTCAACGAGTCCCTGCTAGAGCAATTTGGGCTTCAAGGGATGATTCGTAAGCCTTTTGAGGCAGCGACGTTGCAGGAACACATCCAGCGCTATCTGCCCAGTGTGGAACTGCAGAGTGAACCGATGGATTCTGCAGAAGAAGTCAATGTCTTTGATGATGAAATGCTTGGTCTGATTCAGGACAATGGCGAGTCGGTGGATGAGACGATGTTCGATGAAGATACCAGTTGGAGTGGCTCTGCTACAGGTGAACTGCCAGAAGAAGATGTGCTGGATGAAGATTCCCCAGTAAGCTTGCCCAATGTTTCTGATCAAGCTCCTGCTCCCAAGCAAATTCACCCTCCTGTGGTGGAAGAGGATTCTGTTCCGGATGTAGATTTTGCAGAGGATATTGCAGGGGAAGAAAATTTGAATACAGACGAAACAGAGATCATTCCGTCTGTGACAGTAGCAGACGATCTTGGTGCGGAAGAAATAGAAATAACGTTGTCCGCAGAGAATGATTCATCCGACGAAGACGAAGAGATTCAGTCGTTGGATGAACTACTCGGTGCAGAGGCTGCGATGGAAAAGCAGCCTGGTCTGGTTCAACACGATGATATAGTCCTGAATGCAAAGGAAGGACTGAGTTTGGTCGATCTTGAAGGTGAGATCATGGATTCCGAACAAAATGAGATTGGGGAAACTCTGATAGACTCAGCTTCCACAGCAGAAGCTGAAACAGATACTGCTGCTGAAGAGAATCTGGAGCTAGAAGAATCGGAGGGTCCCTTCGCCGATCTGGATTTAGCTCTTGATGAGGACGAAGAACTTCTCGACGCTTCAGCAGGGGAGGCTACTGAAGAATTGGAAGATCCTGAAGAAGAGCCTGCCTTCACAGACTCAGATAGCGCTTTTGAGATTCCTCCTGCGGCAGAATGGTCTGAAGAGGAAGAACTGGCTACAGATGCTTCAGAAGAGC
>PBZZ01000111.1 GCA_002730365.1 Deltaproteobacteria bacterium | reverse complement strand
GGAGGATTCCAACTGTTTGTTGACCATATTTGTGAGGAATTCGACCTCGATTATGGTTTTGGCAATTCATTGGAGTGGCAGGATAGTCGGTTGACCGGAGAGCTGCTTGGGGAGATTGTTGATGGTCAGCGCAAGGCGCAGTTGCTACAGAAAATCGCTGCACGTGAAAGCATTGTTCCTGAGCAGGTTGTAGCAATCGGTGACGGTGCGAATGATGTGCAGATGTTGGCGATAGCCGGTCTAGGAATCGCCTTCAACGCTAAGCCAGTATTGCAGGAACGTGCAAGTGGCCAGCTCAATCAGCCCAATCTGGATGCACTACTCTACTTCCTTGGCCTCTCTGAACAGGAGCTAGCGGATTACTGAAAAGCTTGTCCAATTTCAGGATTCTTCATGTGGTTCTCAGGACGAATTATGTATGCTTCTTTCTCTTTGCTACTAGGTTTTTCGATCATTGGTTGTACAGGGAACCGGCCTGTTGATTTAGGTTTGAAAGATGGCTATCTACGCCCGTGCCCGTCCTCTCCGAACTGCGTCAACAGTATGGTTAATGAAGATGAAGTACACCGAATCGAACCTTTTCGTGGTGTTTCGCTTGCGGAATTACGAGAACTGCTTCAGAACGAGGAGCGTGTCGAAATCGTAACAGATCATGAAAACTATCTGCATGCGGAATTTACGAGCCTTCTCATGAGATTTGTTGACGATGTGGAGTTCTTTTCAATTGCAGAGGAACAGGTGATTCATGTACGTTCGGCTTCACGCTTGGGTAGTTCTGATTTGGGAGCAAACCGCCGTCGGGTGGAAGGATTACGTACGAAGCTGTTGGGAGGCAAGTGATGGTTCGTTTTGAGAAGGAGACCCTACCGGTTCACCAAACCGCAAGTGGCGCACGCTATGAAATCGAGGTATATCGCTATGATCCCCCCAATTCTACAGAGACTGTATATCTGCAAGGGGGCTTGCATGGTATCGAACTGACGGGTATCCCTGTTCTTTACGAGTTCATGAAGCTGGTTGAAGAGGCTCAGTTGCCTTATCAGATCATCTGCGTACCACAGTCGAATCCAATGGGACTGGATAGCCAAATCATGGGAGTACAGACAGGTTATAATAACCTGCATACCAACCAGCAAAACTGTTGGAACTGGAACCGAATTGGGCAACTACGAGGTGATGGTAGCCAGGAAGGAGAATGGGTAGAACTGTTGCTGAATCTGACTGAGCCAGCAGACACTATTCTGGATCTTCACACTGCGGGTGCTGAGACAGCGCCGCATGTTTATGCTCATGTAAGCCAGATCGAGCAAGCTCAGTGCTTGGGATTGCCGCATGTTTTGGCTTGGGAACAAAATTCTACCAGCTTCTGCGATACCTGTCAGCAACTTGGCAAAGTTGCACTCACCTTGGAATTATCTGCAAGCCGTGTGATTACTGGTGAAGATGTAGAGCGCGGAATTCAGGTCTTGCAGCGATACTTTGGCATGTTGCCCAAGGCTCCAGCAGCTCGAGTCTGGTCGATTCGTGGACACCTCAAGCGCTGGCTGTCACCGAGTGGGGGTGTACTGACCTGGCATCGGCGAGCTGGAGAATACATCCAACAAGGAGAGTCACTGGCTACACTGTATACTCGACAAGGTAAGCAAGAATTGACCTCACCTTATAGTGGTTTGTTATTGTTGAAGAATCCAACTCATGCACCACATGAGCGCCAGGAGTTAGCCAAGTTCTTGTTGGAGTAGGCTGGATTCAATGAGCGAGTTGATGCCTTCTAAACGGGAGATCCGACAGCGCGTAGAGTATGGCGCCCTTGTTTTTGCCCAAAGACTGGCTGTGCTGACACGAAAACCTCAATTGGAATGGTGGGAACGCGGTTTTGCGAAACTAGCCTACCAAAGACTGAAGATTTATCGGAAGGTGGTTGAGACAAATCTGAGCATTGCCTTTGCGAATTGGAGTGAGGAGGATCGCACTCAACTTGCCTACAATAATTATCGCTGGTTTGCTCGATTTACACTAGACTTATTGCGTATGTCAGATTGGTTTGGAAGAACGAACAGCCTCTGTGAGGTGCGCAATCCAGAAATCTTACGTGAGGCATTGACAGAGGAACGAGGTGTACTTCTAGCGTCAGGCCACTTCGGAAACTGGGAAATCATTTGTCCGCGGTTGGCTGAGGTGGGATTCCCAATGTCCCTTTATGTTGGTGCTCAAACCAATCCACGCTCTGATGACAACCAGAACACGTTGCGAGCTAGCTTTGGAGTGGAGACAATTGGTCGTAGCCGTCAGGCACCATTGCGCATTCGCCGTGCACTGGAGAAAAATCGAGCTGTCACCATCATTGTTGACCAGAATGACAATAAGTCCGATCTATTTGTTGATTTTTTTGGTAAGGCAGCTTCGATGAGTAAGGGGCTCGGAAGCTTCCACTATCTCAAACAAAGTCCGGTTCTTTTCACGACCTGTACTTATCAAGGTGATCGCTGTTTGTTGGAATTCCAAAGGTTGGAATGTCCGCACAGCGGTGACAAAGAAAGAGACCTGCAGGATATGTCGCAGGCCTTCACTACCGCAATGGAGGCGGCAATTTGTCGTCATCCAGAGCAGTACTTCTGGATGCATCGTCGTTGGCGCAAGCGTCCAGCATATGACCCACAACCTGTTTACTGAGGGAGATCAGCAATGGGCAAAAAAACTGAAAAGAAAAAGGAGCAACGCGTACAACAGGAAGTTGTGAAGACGGCCAGAAAGGCAGAAAAGTCGACTCCGATAGCAGAAGTTCCTCATGGAGACATCCATATCAAGCATGAGAGATTGAACAAGTCTTTCTATGAATCAGAGTTGGAACGTCTACAACTGGAACTGGTGAAGTGGCAGACCTGGATCAAGCAAAAAGGTTTCAAAGTCGTTATGATCTTTGAGGGACGCGACGCCGCTGGTAAAGGAGGTTCGATCAAGCGCATTACCGAGCCGCTGAATCCAAGAGGCTGTCGGGTAGTAGCGTTGGGAACACCGACGGAAAAGGAAAAGACACAGTGGTATTTCCAGCGTTATGTAAGCGAGCTACCTGCTGCAGGAGAAATCGTGATCTTCGACCGCAGTTGGTACAACCGAGCTGGTGTTGAGCGAGTGATGGGTTTCTGTACTGATGAGCAGTACGAAGAATTCCAGCGTAGCTGTCCGGAATTTGAGAGAATGCTGGTACGCTCCGGAATTATTCTGCTCAAGTACTGGTTCTCCGTCAGCGATGAAGAACAAGAACGACGATTTCATGATCGTGCCAAAGATCCAGCCAAGCGCTGGAAACTCAGCCCAATGGATATGGAGTCAATTTCTCGCTGGGTCGAGTATTCCAAGGCCAAGGATACGATGCTCAACTTCTCAAATATTCCAGAAGCACCCTGGTTTGGAGTGGAGGGTGATGATAAACGCCGTGCACGACTCAACTGCATTCACCATGTTCTCAGCAAAGTTGATTACAAAGATGTCCTGCCATCTGTGATCAAGGTTCCGGAACGACCTCCGCTACCGAAGGACTATCATCGTCCTCCGAGAGAAGAGCAATTCCATGTACCAGAAGTGTACTAGATTCCGTTCTACTGTCGTCGAGGTTGTTGAGGTCAGGAATAGGTATGCTCCTGACCTCAATGATCGCTGCTATGTGAGAATATTGAGAATGATGGGTAGTCAATATACCTGCATTTTCAGCAGACATAGCAGCAAGATAATTTGTTTCATTGAAGCCAAAACGATTCTGGCCAACTTAATTGAGACACAAATCTTTCTTTGAAAAAGATCCACGTAATTTGAATTACATCAAGTCCAACATCTTTCAAGAGATAGGTCACAAAACAGTGCAAAAAGTAATTTGTTGAATCCTAGTGAAGGGATGAATTCATGGGGCTAGAAAAGTTCCAAAAAATATTCAGGATCAACGCGAGGTAGACATGGCTGTTCAGATTAAGTGCTTCGTCTGTAATGGTGTGACATTGGATGATCGAGAATGTCGGGTTTGCGAAGGCAAGGGACAAATTGAGAGTGTGTTGAAACTCAGTGTGGAAGATCTGAAAAACTGGGCGGAACGGTTGCAGCAGCAGCAACAAGAACTGGACGCCCAACACCAGGAAATCCATGAGATGGAGAATCGTCTTGTGCAGCGCGAGGAGGAAATTCAAAACAAGGAAGAGGAATTAGAGCGCATGAAAGCGGATCTGGATAGCTCTTTGGACGCCTATGAACTCTACAATGACAAGTACAAGGAGTTGAATAACCACTACTTGTCAAAAGTCAGGCAACTACAGTCTGAGATGAGTAAAAGAAATGAGGAGATTCAGCAATTGAGCAGACAGATTACTGAATCTGGAGCACCCAGCAGTGATCAGGATCAAGCAGCGACTATGCGAGAATTAGTCGTTTCACTTAGCAAACTGATTACTGAACTTGAAAAGAAAGAAGATTTTCTACCTCCTCCCTAATGAGTCTGTAATGCGTTCGCTGAACCAAGTGTCGCATTGTTATTCCATTCAGAAATTCCGCTGATACCAAGGAAACCAATCCTTTGGTGGTAGCTGCGTAGATCCTAAAGCCTCCCCAATTCGCAAAGCCTCGTTCCACTTAGCCATCCGTTCTGAGCGTGAAAAGGAACCAACCTTCAATTGAGCTGCTCCCCAACCTACAGCCAGGTGCACAATCGCCACATCCTCAGTCTCTCCAGAACGGGCTGAAACAACAGTCTGCCATCCCGCAGCATGTGCAACGTCCAAGGCGGCCTTGGTTTCAGTCAGAGTACCCGCTTGATTCGGCTTGACCAGCAAGGCATTACAGGATTGATAAGTTGCCGCTTGCTGAACTCGGCTGGCATTGGTCACCAGAAAGTCGTCACCAATGACTTGAACCGTACTTCCTAGGGCTGGAAGTACTGCTTTCCAGTCATCATCTTCAGCGAGAGGGTCCTCCAAGGAGATAATCGGGTAGTGTTTCAGCCAGTTTTTCAGGAGCTCCAGCATCTCTATACGATTCAGCACACGCTGATCCCGACTGAGACGATAGCTTCCTAATTGCCCAAATTCAGAAGCAGCCACATCTAGAGAAATCGCTAAGTCTTGACCTGGTTTGAAGCCTGCAGCCTCAATGGCTCTGACACTCCACTCCAGTGCTTCTTCATTGCTAGAAAACTGGGGCCACCAACCACCTTCATCAGCTACACCAGCCAAGAGCTCACTTTCACGCAATAGTTCACCGGCTGTACGATATACCTCGGCCGTCCATTCCAGTGCTTCGCCAAAAGTTTGGGCACCTACCGCAATCAGCATGAAATCCTGAATATCAATTCGTCCAGCCGCATGTGCTCCACCACCAAAGAGCTGAATTTCAGGTATAGGCAGGTAGGCTGGGGTGCTTGTACAGAGTGACTGCCAGAGTGGTAACTGCTGATGGGCTGCTTGAGCTTGTGCAAATGCTAAGGAAGTGGCTATAAGACTATTTCCACCAAGTCGCGATTTGTTAGGGGTTCCATCAAGCTCAATTAATTCTTGATCTAGCTCAGCCTGGTTAGTAAAGTACTTCCCCTGCAGATTTTCGGCAATTTCTCCGTTCAGCAGACTGAGCGCGTGACGCACACCAAAGCCACCTAGTGCTGACCCTTCATCACGCAAGTCAACAGCTTCAGCTGAACCCCTAGATGCTCCAGCTGGAGCAACACCTCGACCTAAAGAACCGTCTGATAGCCACAAATCCACTTCGACTGTTGGTCTACCACGGGAATCCCATACTTGGCGACCGTGCAATTTGGCGATAGTAGTGTCTAGGCCCATACGTTTCTCCAAGCGTTACAAATGTCAGCTAAATTTCTGGGAGCTTTTCGAAGGAGAGGAAAAGCAACACTGCGAACCAGCTCTCGATGTGCCTCTGTTTGTAGATACTCGACAGGTGATTTACCATCAACCCGAGCCAACAGTAACCCAGGTAGCAATGCGGCAGTTCGGGCTTCAAGCTCTGCGGGTGATTCCCAGTCTACTCGCTCTAGATAGGCTTGTTGCAACATCACAAAGCTTTTCTGCAGAGCCAGTAGAAGTTCAGGCTGGACAATAGTTTTAAGCAGCAGGTGATTCAGACAGAACGCCAAGTCGAAAGCTGGATCGCCGTACCAAGCACATTCTGCATCGAGAAAAACAGGTCCTTGAGGTCCTTCCAGAATGTTTTTGGGGCTGACATCTCCATGAACGAGTGTGAGTTCTTGATGAGCAGTTTTGTCTGCAAGGCTATGCAGAATAGTAGTGAATTCGGAATGACGAAGGGCTGTTGCTCGTAGGTAGGGTTCCAGTCGGAGTTTCTCAAAATTAGAACCCGTTGCAAAAGTATTGGCAAGGTCTGAACGGTGAGCTGTGGCTGAATGAATTTTTCCGAGCCGTTCTCCTACTTGGGCGGCAAAAGTAGGTTTGATCCTCCCTTCCAGTAATTCAGTTTTCCAAAGGAGATGCTTTTCAGAATCCAGGTACTCCATGGCGAACAGGAGAGCATCATCGTCTGCCGCCAAAACTTGAGGAACACTTCCAGGAACAATCTGATGAGCTAGTTGATACCAGTGGTGTTCGTATCGATTACGATCCAGTGGAGCAAACCAATCTTGAGTTACCTTTAGCTTGGGTAAGGCCCGTTTGACGCAGAAGCGTCGTTGTTTCGTTTCTAGGAGCCAGATGTCTGAAGAAACACCACCAGTCAAGGGTGTGGCCTGGAAATCTTGACCACTTTGGAGTAGCCCCAGAGTTTCAAGGGAACTTCTCAAGTCCGCTGGTAGCATCTCTACTCTGGGAGCGTTGATTAGGAAGGTATCAGTTGACTTTATTCAAAGGGAAGGTTTTGTCGTAAACTCGCTGCTTTTTCGCATTCCAAGCGACTACTCGGAGTAGGGAACTCTTGTTCCAATTTTTAAACTCTGCCCGAACGTTCTTGAAATTCCGGATGGCAAACGGATCAGCAAAGTGATCTGTGATCTTCACTGGTGTAACTGCGTCATCGGCGGACACTAGGAAGGTCTGTAGGAACCCGGTCTGACGCTTGCGATCACGATTACTCAGTTGGAAGCGGACATTGAGCTGTCCGTTGAGGTTGTTGAGTTGTATTTTCTCTATGGCCACGGGACTTGGGCCAGCAAGTGCCGGTGAACGAGGAGTTGGAGTTGAGGCCAGGGTTGGTGTTGGTTTTTCAACAATCTTGGGAATGGCTGCCAGTTGCTTTTGTAAACTGAGGATCTGCTTCTGCAGTTCAGCACCCTGGGTCTGCTGCTGTACTAGCTCTTCATTTAGGGAAGTCAGGTTGTCCTGCAAAATAGCACGCTGAATCTCCAGTTGTTGATGGCTCTCTTGCAGTGAGGCATAGCGGGCGATTTCATCTGTGAGTTGAACGTCCAACTCAATCAGCTTGACTTGCTGATCATTGGTTTCTGACTGCAGTTGCTCGATACGCAATTGCTGAGCTTCGATGGTTTCCTGCTGTCGCTGGTTTTTCTGGAGTAGTTCTTCGGGATCAGGACCATTGCTGTAAATTGCTTGTCGCATCTCCAGAGTACCCCGATCCACCACACGCTCCCGCAGATCCTCAATCACGCCCCTCATTTTTTCGTTGCGCTCATTCTCTGCGGCGTAACGTTCTTCCCAACCGCCAACGACCTGCAGATGCCAAATGCTTTGGTAGAGCAGTGCTGCCGCCAGCCCGATCAGCAATAAGATAGTTGAGGTGAGAATCAGTTTGAGTGTCTTTGCGCGAATCTGCCAGGTTCGGTTGGTACCGACAATGTAGATGGAGGTATCGGGTGTGCTCACAAAATCTCCTTGCAGAAAGAGCGGACAACGTCAGGATTCATTCAGTCGAGAGCGATGGATGCCAGTAGTTCCATCTGATCAAGCATTGCACCGGTTCCCTTGACCACTGCATCCAAAGGATCCTCGGCATAGAAGACGGGCAATCCTGTTCGTTCGCGGAGCAGGACATCCATGCCATGAAGCAGTGAACCTCCACCAGCTAGCACGATGCCTTTTTCGATGATGTCAGCTGCCAATTCTGGTGGGGTTTGCTCCAGCGCAACCCGAATTGCGTGGACGATATTATCGTAGACTTCTTTAAGACAGAAGCGGATTTCTTCGTCATTGACCAACAAAACCTTTGGGTTGCCACCAACTTGATCGCGCCCCTTGATTTCCAACTGTAGCGGCTGGACATGTGGAGCAGCGGAGCCAATGTTGAGCTTGAGTTCTTCTGCGGTTCGTTCGCCAATTAGTAGATTGTACTTCTGTTTAAGGTACTGAACAATAGCCTCATCCATCTTGTCGCCAGCCATGCGTAGCGAGCTACTGTAAACGATTCCGGCCATCGAGAGAACAGCAACTTCGGTTGTACCACCACCAATGTCAACAACGAAGTTCCCGCTAGGTTCAGCAATCGGCAGTCCTGCACCGATAGCTGCTGCCATTGGTTCCTCAATCAGGAATACCTCACGGGCTCCTGCAGAGAGAGCAGATTCACGCACAGCCCGTTTTTCGACTTGGGTGATACCAGAAGGGACTGCGATAACGATACGTGGTTTGAAGCGCAGGAATCCTTGGCGCTGCTGTACATGTTGAATGAAATGACGCAACATCTGCTCAGCAACATCAAAGTCGGAGATGACCCCGTCTTTCAGCGGCCGGATCGCCATGATCGTGTCTGGCGTTTTACCAACCATTTCCTTGGCTTCGCGCCCAACAGCTAACACCTTGAGAACCCCTCGTTGATCTCGCTTGACAGCAACTACCGAGGGCTCACGAATGACAATCCCAGCTTCACGCAAAAAAACCAAGGTATTGGCAGTGCCAAGATCAATAGCGAGATCTTCTGCAAACCAATTTGAGAGTTTTTTCCGTCCAAACATGCGGTTCTCGTCGGGGGCAGAAGTGGCAGGGACAGGAAAGGTAAATGGGGAGGGCTAGCTGGATTTTTGTACGATTTTTTCCCGACGGACAATGCGCCCTCGGCTCAGGTCATAGGCGGACAGTTCAATAGTGACCTCGTCCCCTGGCAAAACGCGGATCTTGTGCATCTTCATCTTACCAGAGAGATGACCAATCACAACATGCTCGTTTTCCAACTGCACACGAAAAATGCCGTTGGAAGAGTCCACCACGGTGCCCTTCAGTTCCAGTTTGTCGTCGCTCAAATGCCTCCATTGTTAGAGAAAAACCCTGTTTGTCAGGGTAGTACATGCCGACCAGAGTGTAGATGGCCGGCAATTTCTGACAACTAAGCAGGTCTTTTTAGTAGTAAACATAAAAGTTTACAGCGATTTTGTACTTCCTTCAAGCGTACACTGCAAGATT
>PBZZ01000110.1 GCA_002730365.1 Deltaproteobacteria bacterium | reverse complement strand
TGACTCTGAGTATTAAGTCGGTTCCATCCAGGGATAGTAACATTGTTCTAAAGAGTGGACTGTAAGATTAAAGACCGAGCAGATCATGTCGTAAGAAACTAGGGATGTCAAGCAGACCGCAGCTTACCTGATCTCGGAACATATTCATGAATTCATGTCCTTTAGAGAAAAAATCAGACAGAACCTTAAACATCAAATAACTAAACACAAATTTGGTTCACAATTCCTAGAACTAATTGGGCTTAACCTTTAATCGCAGGAACCCATATCCTGCTCAATTTTAATCTATTCAGGGCGTATTGTGACTTTCAGTCAACCTAATTTCTAAGTAAAAAACTGTAGGTCGATTCAATACTAACGCAAACTGATCGAGGAGAAACACAATGATTTTTTCATTATTCCCCAACTTGCGTCATCAGCAAAAGCCGGGGTTTCCGCAACAATTAAACCATCACTAAGAGAATAGAAATGGATCTCGCTGCACCCATGGATTACAGAAATGAAGTCAGTTTCGATAGCACCACCTCAACTGTGCGAAATGACATCAGTCATCTACCACCATCTGAAAATTTTAAAGAGGATGCTTCTTACGCGGATAGCTTTGTCGAGGAAACTCGAAGGCGAGGTCGGCCTCTGAAACTTGATAAGCCACTCAGGACACGTATGGGCTTCCGCATTTCTGATGAGATGCTTCAAGAAGTAGAAGCGCTTTGCGAACAGACAGGCCTTAGTAAAACTGACCTGATCCTCCAAGCAATCCAAAGCTACATCGACTCAAATCGTTCTTTAACGTGAAATGAGCAGTATTCCTGAGTAGCTGCACTCATTCGAACCACTCCGGCTTACATGGACGAACGCAGAGATTGATCGTCAGAGATTCTTCCAGCGTTTGTCCATCTTCATCCTCCACGGCCATACTCAATCGAATTGCTCTGGGCAGACAGAATGAGTTACTGGCTTCAGAATTCCGCTCACAAGCCAACTCCTGAGTATCCCAATCTTTTACCCAATTTTCCTGGGTTCCTCCATCAGCTAATTCAATTTCCTGTTCAAGCAATTCCACCTGAAATCCTGTCACTCTGTCTGTCAACAAGTAATCTCTTCCACCCTCAGACAAATCAGGATCTACATAAAAATCTTCTCTACGCCACAACTCCCAACGACCTGTTTCTGAGTTTTCTTGCATACGATAACCGATCTCATGCAGCCTAGGGTCTTGTTCCCTCCATTCTGTATAGAAACGAGCACGCCGGGCTGCATGAAAGTCGATCGCTGAGGAAGATTCCGCTCCTTGGGGGCCATCAACAAGCCTCGCAATTAATCCTGTCTCAAAGCTATCAATTTGAACCCCGGGACTTTCTGATTCATTCAATTCGACTAGCCGAGATAGATACTGCATGGCCTGCAGATCATCTAGTACTACCTTCATAAGTAGACGTAATTCTTCACGACCTCGCAGGGACTTTTCTACGCTCAACGAGGTTCTGGATATTTGGGAGAAGCTGCTGTAGAGCAAGGTTACCAGTAGGCCGAGAATCGCCATGGAAACCAGCACTTCCAATAAGGAGAAGCCACTAATTTTTCGAAAAAATGATTTATCTTGGATCAGTAGGTTTGACGTAGAGTTCGGCATCGTAGCTATATTCGGATCCTGCCTCATTCCATTTCAGGCGGTAGTAGACCCGTCGGATGATGATGCCAGGCAAGGGTTCAGTATCTTCAATTTCTCGTTCCCATGCAAAGCCAAAAAGAGGGTCGTCTTCCTCAGCAATTTCTCCCTGTGCCAACGAAACAGGGGCGTTCAGGCTACGTTCCCAGCGAAGCAGTTCATTCTGAGAACCTGTGATCGCCCGCCATAGATTCTGTGTAGAAGTAAGGATAAACAGTGAGGTCGAGAAGCTTTGGTAGATTGCTATCAAAGTCACTAACAGGATAGACATCGCAACCAGTACTTCAAGAACAGTGAAACCTCTTGGGAGTTTCATGAATCCTCTGTATCGGGATTCAACATTTCTAATCGGCCCAGCAATCCCTTGGTAGCAATCTCCCAAGTTTCTTCTGGCCGCCCACTCTCCCTGAACTGATAGCGAAACGGGGTAACAAATCCAGAATTATCCACCAAGATTTCAACTTCCTCTGGCTGAATTAATTCTCCTTCCTCCTGGGTCAGCAAAACTGCGGCAATCTCCCAATCCTCTGGGATCAAATGAGGGCGCAAGGTGCGTTCCGGATGATCATCTGCAAATGCTTCACGTTCACCGCTATCTTCTTCTTCAATTCGGATTTGCTGATTCTGCAAATCGAACACCAGCCAGTAGGTCCGGTTTTGGAGAATTGCATCATTGCGGAGCTGGCGTAGGGTTCTCGTCAGATAACTCAGTTCCTGCTGAGGAACTTGAGTCATGAGAGACTGAAATTGGGGGATTGTCAGCCCAAGGATCAGTGAGATAACAATGGTGGCAAAGGTCAGTTCAAGGAGAGTAAAGCCTCGACGGGCTTGCTCAGCGCTCATCGTTGGAGGAAATGTCGGCATCCACTTCAGTTCCACCTTCCATCCCGTCAGCACCCAGTGACATGATTTCGTAATCGTTACCATCGCTGGTGTAGACAAACTTATTATCCCATCCATCCAGTGGCAGTTGTTTACTTCTCAAATAAGGCCCATTCCAATTTTTTGGGATAATACCGACTTCTGGACGCTCAAGCAGTGCACTGAGTTTTTGATCAGTTGTAGGGTACCTTCCATTATGCAATCTGTACAGATCCAAAGCCGTCTCCAAGCCACGAATCTGTGTTTTGGTAGCATCTACCGTAGCTTGTGAAGCAGAATCAAACAGCGAAACACCAACAATGCCCACTAGCAATCCAAGGATCATAATGACGACCATGACTTCGATGAAACTAAAGCCTTTGCGACGACGTATCGGGCGTGTGAGGGGAAAAGTTACGTTGGACATGAAAAATTGGTGAGCAGAGTTAATGAAAATTGAAGAAAAGATAAAGAAAATATAGTGTAACTTTTTGACAGTCGCAATCAACTATGCAGGAAAGTTTACGCCTACCGTAAAGGGGAAGGTTGATAGGTTCTGAGGGAATTAGGTACCAAGCATCCCATGTGTGACATCAGCTGTAACCGACTCAGATAAGCTGCCCCCCTCATCAGATGCTCGGCGACATCAACGACAGATCTTTGTTGAGGATCTACAAGATAAGAATCCTTTGTCCAAGCGTTGAAAGCTCCCATCGCAGGGCCGCACCAAATCTGATAATCAGCCTCACGACCTTTCTCACCGATATTCGACCAACGAGATGACAAGCCCAGATACCAACGAAAAATCAGAGCCATTTTTCGCTTGGGATGATTTTGAGCCCGTTCTACCTGTTGAGGGTCGCGTTCCAGAAAGAAAGCTTCGGTCTGCTCCCAAATTTTGGTAAGCGGTTGACGAAACACTTGCTTCTCAATCTTATCGCGTTCTTCAGTAGGGATTTCTTCAATAGAATCATAACGACGGTATAACTCATAAAGTTTCTGAGCCCGCATCGGAAACATGGTTCCCCGCTTAAGTACTTGTAGCTGAACCCCCATTTCAAACATGTCTGCAGCTGGAGCCATAGTCACATCTGCCATCTCAGCTTGTGCCAATAACCGACGAGTGTGCTCTGACGCACCAGCTTCATAGCAGGCCTGATTCACAGAGCCTGTCACCACATAAGCAGCTCCCATTGAAAACGCTCCCATCACAGCTTCTGGTGTACCCAAACCACCACCTACCCCGACTCTCGTTGAATACGTTCGCGCCTCCTGAATCTCATCTCGTAGTTTAAGCATTGTCGGCAAGAGAATTACGAGTGGACGATTATCCGTATGACCTCCTGAGTCTGCTTCCACAGTCAGATCGTCTGCCATGGGCACATGAGCTGCCAAATTTGCTTGTTCCTGTGTTATCCACCCTTTTTCCAAGCATTGTTTCAAATATTTTTCTGGCGCAGGTTTTAAAAATCTTCGGGCCACCTCTGTTCTAGAGACTTTTGCAATCACCCGATTAGTGATCTCGATACCTCTATTAGTTCGTTGAAGACCTGCTACACGATACCTAACGATAGAGGCAGTCAGATCTAAGAATGCACTGGCTTCAACACAACGCACCCCGTACTGAAGATAACGCTCGACAGCCCCAATTTCCAAAGCGGGCTCGCTAGGGCTGTGGATCAAATTGAACGCATAAGTACCATTAGGCAAAGCCTGCTGAATCTTTTGGATTGCAGTCTCAATACGAGAGGGCACCAAGCCGGCTGCACCAAATGATGCTAAAATTCCTTGTTGTCCGAGAGCAATTACCAATTGCTCAGAAGCAATCCCATTTGCCATTGCTCCAGCATGATAGGCATAGCGAGTACCATGAGACTGACAAAATTTAGGATCCCCTAAAAGTGAGGGAGACTGCACCGGTAAGATTCCGATCAGAGATTGTGTCAGTTGATCTTCACTTGCGGTTTGGTAAGAAATCCATGTGGCTAGCCCATCAGGAGTGTTGAGTAAATAAACTGGTTGATCAAGATTGAGCAGGTGGGCATGAAGTTCGTGGGGTTGATCAGCGATTTCAGAGCGGGGTACGTCAATTCTTCCTAGTTCGGGTAGCCTGGGATGGTATCGCAGCACAGATTCTTTCACTTAATCTTTATCATTACGAAAAAGGTTGTCCATTGATTTTCCAGAATTTTTCACAGCATTCTGTGGTGACCGTTGACGACTTGCAACCACCAATGACCGAGGTTTGAACGCAAGTAGGTTTGCTCGTGATCGCTCAGCTGTTCTTGCAGGAATCATAGGGATCAACAGATACAGACTGCGAGGCAGCACCTCCACCTGCAGTTGTTGCGTCTCAGCCGTCCACCCACCATATGGTGAAGACATTTGCAAATAATTGCCGTGTAACTGGACAAACTCTCCCTTACCAAACCAATTCTCGCTTGGTACCACATGCTGCAATTTGGCTACTCCTTCTGTAGGAGATGACAAATTAGCGGCATAAACCTGAAGATCATTTGCCTTGAGCAAATTACTGTGATTGATCCGCCACGAGTGCAAAGGCTCTTGATGTAAAGCTAATCGCAATCGCACCTTGCCTTGATGTGTCCACTCCTCTTCCCCAATGGCGACAATCGAGCTGGGAGGTTGACCATTTGCCTGAACTATTATTTCGTTCCAAAAGTACGCTGTCTCAAGTTGTGCGTTTTGATCTGTGTAACGGGCTTTGATAACGTTGACCGGGACCGCATGCCCGTTGCGGAAGGTATGCAGGAGGGGGCTGAAAGTCTCAGATGTCTGCAACATAGAAAACCATGCCTCTTTCTTCGTAACCTGCCAAAACCCAATCTCACAGGGTGGCTGCCCGCCCTGAAACTCTTTCATCAATAAATGAAACGTTTGTGACAATAGCTCTGGAGTGCCAATGATAACCAAGCGCTTACTACCTCCATGCAGTGCCTTACGTAGCTCCTGCTCTAGCATCATGTGAGGAGTCAAAAAAGAAAGCCCAGCTGGAGTCAGACGTTCCATAATTCTCAAACCATGTCTACGCCAAAAAAAACGCATGTGTGGTTTTCGACAATCAAGTATCAGATGTAGTGAAGTTTTCATCATTTTTCCATGACTTCGAGTTGGGCCAAGGCACGATCGACTTGTTTCAACAAATCAGCAAGTAAACCCTGATTTTCCAGGACTACGTCCGCATAGGGTAATCGTTCTTCTTGACGTAGTTGCGAATCGATTCTAGCACGGGTTTGCTCAGCAGTTAGACCGTTGCGAAGTTGCAGACGTTGGAGGATTTGATCTTTTGAAGCGGTCACTACCCAGATTTGATCACAACGTGATCTCCACTGAGATTCTATCAGCAGAGCTGCTTCCAAAAAGACAGGTTTCCCCGAATCAAAAAAACTAATCAAATCTAGTAGCCATTCTTCAATCAATTGGGCGATCGGTGGATGAGTGATCCGGTTCAGCTGCTCTCGGGCTTTTCCATCGTTGAAGATGATGTTGCCAAGGGCCTGCCTGTTGATCTCCTTCTTTTCAGTCAGGATCCCTTCACCGAAAGTTTCTAAAAGCTGGTCATAGGCTGGTTGGCCTGGGTTAAGGACTATATGGCCAACTCGATCTGCATTAATGACTGGATATCCTCTTTCACGAAGATGAGCTGCAACTGTACTCTTTCCACACGCAATCCCACCCGTCAACCCAACAAGTGGGTGATCTGCTACCATCACCACACCTGCTTGACAAACTTCATCAGACGCAACCGCTCCACAATTTTATGAAAAGTACGCCAAGATATAGGCTCCAAGCTTAGCTCAATCACAGCTTCCTGTTCATTTTTCTGAAAACTTCTCGAGTCCAGAATTGCTACCCCTGCGTCTTTAATCACTTTCGTGATTTGAAATAAAATACCTCGATCATCGATGGTCAGCAGATTCAGTTTATAGCCTTTTAGACGAGATTCTGGCAAAGCCCAGTTGATCTGAACTGGAGGAAGTCCTTTTCGGGCTGGTATTTTTGTACAGTTGCCACGGTGAATCTCCATTTCTTTTTGATCATTTGGAATGCCCAGAGCGCGGTCACCTGGAATAGGATGACAGCATGCGCTCAGATGGACAATGCTGTCATTTTCATTTTCGACCTTAAAGACAGGCGCTTCTTTTGTTTGGAACCACGCCCTTAGGCGGGCAATACCATGCAAAGCCTGATTTGGCAAAAGTTGGTAAGTTTTTAGGAAGGTTTTCAATTCTCTGCGCTGCAGTCCCAATTCCTCCAGGAAACGCTCCTTGGTCAAGCGCTCCTTCAACAAGGCTCCCTGAACATTTTCTTGTTGGAACCATTGATCAACATTCTGCTGAAAATGGAACAACTCGCTCACCAAAAAATCACGGCCCACATCTTGGGCTTTTCGGGCATTTTGCTGTCTCAGGCTACGGCGAATGTTCAGGTGACTTCTCGCAGTGATTGATTGTTGTAACCAGTTGCGGTCAGGGTGCTGATCTGGACGAGCCAGGATTCGTACTGATTCACCGTGCTCCAGTTTACGGTCACGTGAAACCCAATTTCGGCTACTCTGGTCCGCACTTTGGGAGCGTGGAGCATTCACCATCGCACCCACACAATGGGTTCCTAAATCGGTATGAATCTGAAAAGCAAAATCCAAAACCGTTGCTCCTGAAGGTAGGGTCACCATGTCTCCTTTTGGAGTGAACACCTGGATTTGTTCTGACTGCAGATAGCTCATCACTTCTGCCATCCGCAGTTCCTTGTTTCCACTGAACAGATCTAGTTGCTCCAGACAGGTGCGGTAGTAGTTGGAGAGTTCACTTACCGAACCCTTCCAGTGAGCCATGATTCCGTATTCATTAAGTTGGCTCATCTGCTTTGAAACAATTTCAAAGGAAATTGGCTCACCATCAAAAATCACCTGGGTTTGCAGTCCTTGATGACCGTTCCAAAGAGGATTACTGATGAAATCCCGAATTTTCAGGGGTACGGCGTTTCGCTGAGTATGCAGGGCCCCCAGGACTTGATAACTTTCCAACGGCTCCTGAACGACCAAACGGTAGCCTTCCAAAACAGTTTCAGCATCTTCAGAACTGTGGATGTAAGAGGCCGGATGTGTCCAGATTTCCTCTATCCTTGTATTTTCCAAACCACATCGCTGCAGAACTTCCTCAATCTGGCGATGCATTGCTTGGATGGAAGGGGCTTGTTGTTCTCTCAGTCGCTGTAAGTGTGCGAGAGTCTTCTCATAGCGTTTGGGGTAGAGGTATCGGAAACAAAGTTCAGTGTGTTCCTGGCTGATTTCTTCAAGACCAAAACGACGGGCCATGGGCACATAGACATTCAAAGTCTCCCGACTGATGCTGCGCTGCTTGTGCCGAGGCATCGCGTCCATGTCCTTCATGTTATCAAGGCGGTCAAAGAGCTTGATGAACAAGGAACGAACATCCCGGACCATTGCGGCAAGCATCTTCTGATAGGTCGCTTCGAGGTCTGCTCCTTTTTTACCAGAATCCGTGGTGTACTTAATCTTGGTTAGCCCATCAACAATATCTGCGTACCATTCCCCATAATTTGTGGAAAGGTAGTCCCAGGTGATCGAGGTGTCTTCGATAGCGTCATGAAGGAGGGAGGCCACGACCGTAGGGGCATCAAGGCCCATATTGCATATGGACAAGGCTACTCGTAGAGGATGAACAATGACTGGTTGGCCCGATCTGCGTGTCTGGTTGGCATGGTAGGATTCAATATCATCGAAGGCTCTTTCAAGGAGATTTTGCTCTAATTCGGTACCACGTCGGCGTACATAGTCGCGGATCTGTTGTTTCAGATCCATCACTAGCTGGGAGTACTTGTCTGCGGACTCTTGCACCGCAAAAGCACGTCCACTCAAATTTTCTGCTACTGATTCAGACACTTCGGACAACAACGGCCCTCCTTATTCTCACTTTAATCGAGTAACTACCTTCACTAGCCTCATTGTGGACGGAAACTTAGGGATCGTCCCAGACCTGTACAGAAACGCAAGCCTGAGCGTTCAGTAATCGGTTTCCATCCTACTTCATAGCGCTGATCCCAAGTCCACTCTCGGATTTCGCGCATCAGTTCAAAACTGGCTCCGTCAGCCCAGAAAAACAGATACTCCTCACTCGGAGACTTCTCAGCCAGCAGTCTTGTGAGCCAACCATCGGCACGACTGACTTCACCCCACCACTGTCCAGCACCCGCTTCTGGAAAGAATTGCAGGCAATGATTCTGGCTTGATTGAGCAGTCAACTCAACATGGTAGCCGTCTAAGTTTGCCTTGAGAGGCAGCTCTGATTCACCGTCCAGCTCACTTTGGAACGAACGATAGGCTGCCACACGATCCAGATAGAGCAGCCGATTATCCTGCAATACAAAAAGCAAACTGCTTTTCTGTGAGGAGTGTGACCAAGGTATCCGCTTCTTTTCT
>PBZZ01000109.1 GCA_002730365.1 Deltaproteobacteria bacterium | reverse complement strand
GTCAAACCCAGTAGCAACTGGTAATCTGTGAATAGCTGGATACCCGTATACTCCACACCAGCTTCGAGGATATGAGCGTAAAAGGCTCCATCGTTTTGTCTACTAAGCGTTGCGTTGTCCTGAGTTTCCTCAACCGTTGCTGCGAAATAATTATAACCCGCAACGATCCTCAGAGATTCTGTCGCAGGTAACAAAAGAGAGAGCCCCAGTCCACTGGTTTGCGGGTCTGCCTCGTTGAAACCGCTCACTTCTGCAGAACCTCCAGTGGGGATCAGGAACTGTAGTCGCACACCTACAGCCTCAACTGTGGAACTAAGCCCCACAAAACAACCGAATATGAATAATAGAGCCTTCCAAGACTGGGAATTTTTCATCGCAACTTACCCTTCATGTGATATCTTTAATTGTCCATTTCAAAAGTCTGCAAACAATTACTGTCCAATGCCTTAGCAATCTTCCTTCGTGACGACCAGAGTTTCCCTGCATACCTTGGGCTGTCGGCTTAATCATTCAGAAAGTGAGAGCCTGAGCCATCAATTGAGCCAACAAGGCTACCAGATTGTACCTAACGATGCTGAAGCAGATCTTTGCATTGTCAATACCTGCACCGTCACAGGCGCTAGTGATTCGAAAAATCGGCAATTGATTCGGTCACTTCACCGGCGCATGCCTCAAGCACGAATTACGGTAACCGGCTGTCAGGCTCAGATGGAACCGGAGGCCATTGCAACTCTTCCCGGTGTCGACCTTGTGGTTGGAAATGAAGCCAAACACCAAATAGCAAACTGGCTACCGCTGTTGGATGGAGCACAGGCATCCCCACAGATTGTGCACAACAAGATTCGACGTCTTCCTTTCTCATTACCATTACCTCTTGCCGAGGAAGGGAAAGCAGAGCAACTACAAGGTCCGACACGTGGTCAACTCAAGGTGCAGGACGGCTGCGACTTCATGTGCTCCTTCTGCATCATCCCATTCGCTCGCGGAAGGTCACGACATCGAGAGTTTAACAACCTCTGCGCAGAAGCAGAGCAACAGGTAGCTGCGGGTATTCAGGAGATTGTTCTAACTGGTGTGAACCTTGGCACCTATGACCTCCATGGACAAAATTTGGTAGATGTTGTCGATTTTCTTAATTCACTAAAAGATCTAAAGAGAATCAGAATTTCTTCAATTGAGCCAACCACTGTTGACCCTGGCCTGTTAGAACGAATGGGGGATCAAAGCCACAAGTTGGCACCATTTCTCCACTTACCCATTCAATCTGGCTCCAACCGGATTCTGGAATTGATGAAACGTCGCTATAACGCGCTCGACTATGTCCGCGAAGTCGAAGAAACCATCCAGAAGATCCCAGACATTTGCGTGGGCGCAGATGTCATGGTGGGATTTCCCGGTGAAGGTGAGTCAGAGTTTACAGAAACATTGAATTTGCTAGCGAACCTGCCAATGGGTTATTTGCACGTCTTCCCCTTCTCTGAGAGGGCTGGCACTCCAGCAACCAGGTTAGCAGCCAAGGTTTCTCCAGAAGAAAAGAGAGTACGAGCTGCCCGACTGCGTGAACTCAGCAAAAGGTTACGTCATCAATTTATGCAGCGATTCGTCGGAACTAGTCGTACCGTCTTGCTAGAAAAGACCAAACCGGACGGTCGCCAAGGCGGCTATACAGATAATTACCTACGCGTTCAACTGAACTCTACCAAGCACGAGGGCCTACACAGCAATCGACTTATTCCGGTTCAACTGGAGAGTATTCGAGGAGATGTTCTCTTGGGAACGCCTCTCCCTTCTGCTGAAACACCTGCCCATTGATGGACCTCTCTCATCTCAACCCCCAGCAACGTCAAGCGGTCACCTCTACCAAAGGCCCCATTCTAGTGCTAGCCGGTGCTGGGAGTGGCAAAACAAGGGTAATCATTCAACGAATCGCCTGGTTGATCCAAGTCGAGCAAGTTCTGCCAGCAGAAATTTTGGCAGTGACTTTTACCAACAAAGCTGCCCGTGAAATGCAGGAACGGCTCAAAGAAGAACTGAGAGGGCAGCAAAAGGGAGTGCAGTTGAGCACCTTCCATTCGTTGGGTGTTCAGCTGCTACGAGAGCACATTGATCAACTAGGATATCGTTCAAACTTTGTGATTTATGACACCCAAGATCAGCAGTCTTTGATCAAAGGAATCATGGAAGATCATGATTTGGAAGATTCCGGTGTGATTGGTGCCAAAGGGGTTCACTGCGAGATTGGACAAGCAAAAAATCGTGGACTTGGTCCAGATCATTTTCTTCATCAGCGGGACTCAACCATGAGCATTCAGGTTGGACAAGTCTTTGCGGAATATCAACGTGTTCTCAAAGGCTGCAATGCGATCGACTTCGATGACATCTTGCTACTAACCCTGAAGCTCTTTGAGGAACACTCCGAGGCCATGGAACCCATCCGAGAGCGATATCACTATCTGATGGTTGATGAGTATCAGGACACCAATCGTGTTCAGTACCAGTTGATGTGCCATCTGTGCCGGCGTCATCGCAATCTGTGTGTGGTAGGTGACGACGATCAGTCGATCTACGGGTGGCGTGGAGCAGATATTCGCAACATCCTTGATTTCGAAAGGGACTTCCCAGAAGCCAAGATCATTCGCCTGGAGCAGAATTATCGCTCTACGCCAACGATTCTCAAGGCTGCCAATCAGGTCATCTCAAAAAACCCGCAAAGAATGCCAAAAGAGCTCTGGTCTCAAAAGCCAACTGGTGTGCCCCTGGAATGGATTGAGGGCAAAAATGAGGCCGAGGAGTTAGAGTTGGTAGCCCGTCGGATTAAAATTCAGCTACTGCGGCACGGACGCTCCCACTCAGATTATGTGATCCTTTTTCGTTCCAATTTCCAGTCCAGACTGATTGAAGAAACGTTACGGGATTCTGGGATTCCTTACCAAGTGATTGGAGGTACCAGTTTTTATGAGCGCAAAGAAGTCAAGGATGCCCTGGCCTATCTGAAGGTGATTCATAATCATTCTGATGAGGTAAGCCTCCATCGGATCATCAATTATCCTCGTCGAGGAATTGGTAAGACCTCCCTGATTCAGGCCAATTACTACTGCCAATTGCTGCGAAAGCCACTCTTTGAAATCTGCAAACAAGCACGAAAACACTCTAAAATTCCAACTGAAGCTGCGATGAGCATGGAGTCGTTTGCACAGATGATTTTGCGCTATCGGCAGCGTTTTCAACAAGAACCGCTTGGGGAAGTATTGCGTGAATTACTAGCAGATGTAGGGCTAATCCGTGACCTAGAGACACAAAAAGTCGATCCGAAGACAAAAGAAAAGCGGGTTGGCTTTGTGCTGGAATTGATACGAGGATTGGATCGGTTTGTAGAGCAGAACCCTGAAAAGCGTCTGCAGGACTACCTGGAGCGTGTGATGCTGTTTACCCAGAATGACCTGGAAGAAGAGACGGTCAGCAACCGAGTAACCCTGATGACTCTCCATAGCGCCAAAGGCCTTGAGTTCCCCTATGTGTTTCTAGTGGGAATGGCAGAGGGTGTCTTCCCCAACCAACGAAGCCTTGATGAAAGTGGTGAAGAAGAGGAGCGACGACTCTGTTATGTGGGCATTACAAGAGCTCGAGAAGAGCTAACCCTCTCAATGGCTCGTCGGCGCAAGCGCTATCGAGAAGAGGTTTCACAAACCATGTCGCGCTTTCTCAACGATATTGATCCTTCCCTATTTCAAGTAGCTCCAGGAGGCAAAGTGGATGCAGTCCAAAAGGCACTGCAAAAAAAACAATCAAGGGCAGATTTTTTTCAACAGCTACGGCGTCTTCAGTAGATTTTCTCTGTTTTTTCACTTTACACTCGTTTCAACTCAGGTGAGGGTAGGCGTCAACTTTTTTCCTCAATTGTCACTTTTTATTCTAGCGGAGAAACATGTCGATTCGCGTTACTGTCTGGGGCGAAAATGTTCATGAACAAACCAGCAAGGTCGTCCAGGAAGTCTACCCTGGGGGTATGCATAACTGCATTGCCGATGCGCTTAATGAAGACCCAGAAATTCAGGCTCGAACAGCTACACTGCAGGAACCTGAACATGGGTTGACCGAAGAAGTACTGCAGCAGACCGATGTGCTCACCTGGTGGGGTCATGCAGCGCATGGCAAGGTGGAAGATCAGATCGTTGATCGTGTTCAGGCTCGGGTACTCGAAGGGATGGGCCTATTAGTGCTGCACTCCGGGCATTATTCCAAAATCTTCAGGCGACTCTTAGGAACAACCTGCTCTCTGATCTGGCGAGAAGCTGGGGAAATGGAACGAGTTTGGATCTGCAACCCTGGACACCCCATTGCGCAGGGATTGGGACGCTATTTTGAAGTTCCTCAAACAGAAATGTACGGTGAACCTTTCCAGGTGCCAACTCCCCATGAGATGATCTTTAGCAGCTGGTATCAAGGAGGTGAAGTCTTCCGTTCAGGTCTGACCTACCTACGAGGAAATGGGAAAATCTTCTACTTTAGCCCAGGGCATGAAACCTATCCCATCTATCATCAGCCTGAAATCCAACTGGTCCTGAAAAACGCAGTCAAGTGGGCTTGTCCTGCCCCAGGACTCTGGCTGGACAACTACACTCGCAAGGCAACTCCTCCAGTCGAGGATATTCAGGAGAGAGGGCCTAAACTCCATGAACCTGGCAGCGAAGGATTACGATGATTCGCTTAGCGATACTTGGCACAGGTGGGATGGCACAGCGCCATGCCGAAGAATTTCAGAAAATCGAAGGCGTTGAGCTTGTTGCCTGTGCAGACATTCATCTGCCTATTGCACAGAAGTTTGCGACGAAGAACAACATTCCCCAGGCCTTTAGCAGCCTTGAGGGCTTGTTGGCCTTTGCCGAATTTGATGCGGTGGCCAACGTTACTCCGGATCGTTTCCACTGTGCAAGCACACTTCCCCTGTTGACCTCTGGCAAACATGTCCTCTGTGAAAAACCCCTTGCTGAAAATCATGCCGATGCCCTGAAGATGGCTGAGACAGCGCAACAGGCTGGAGTGATCAACATGGTCAACTTCAGCTATCGCAATGCCTCAGCGATTCACAAGGCCCATGAATTAGTTCAGGCTGGCAAGCTCGGTCACATCATGCATGTGGAAGCAAGCTATCTGCAAAGCTGGCTGGTCAGCAAGGCTTGGGGAGATTGGAAGAAGGAGGACAAGTGGCTCTGGAGACTCTCCACTCAACATGGAAGCAAGGGCACCTTGGGAGACATTGGTGTCCACATCCTTGATTTTGCAACTTATCCAATCGGTCCTTTGGCAAGTCTACATTGTACGCTCCAGACCTTCCCAAATGTCAAAGGCACGCAAATGGGAGAGTATACGCTGGATGCTAATGATTCCTTTGTGATCAGTGTACGCTATGCCAATGGTGCACTAGGAACCGTCCATTCTTCACGTTGGGCAACCGGACATAACAACACCGTGGCGCTGCGTGTCTTCGGTAGCGAAGGCTCACTACGCATTGATCTGGACAAGTCGATGACAACCTTGGAATGGTGTGTGGGTCCGAATATCGACAAAGCCAAGTGGGAGGTACTGGAATGTGGCAGCGTACCGAACATGTACCAGCGCTTCATTCAAAGCATCCAGAGTGGCGTGAACGACCAACCTGACTTCACTCGTGGTGCCGAGGTCCAGGAATTACTGGATCTTTGTGAGAAATCAGCATTTACCGACCAATAAACTATAAAATGCACTCACCTCATCCTAATCAGGAAAAAAAAAGTGTTAATCAAGCAGATCACACTCACAACGAATGCAAGCCATCCAATAAAGACCTAGTACAACTTCTGGCAGAATTTGTTCCGAAGTCGCAGATAATCCGAGAGGTTTTCATTGATTCTTCCGCACTCAAAAATCTACCAGAAAAGTTATTGCATCACTTTGGGCAGTCTAAAGTGATACTAATTGCTGATGAAAATACTTGGTCAGCGGGGGGTTTGGCTGCTCAGAATGAACTTCAGAAGGCTGGATATGTAGTTGAAAAACTTTTGTTCCCAGCAAATCCTCAGCCAAGACCTACTATAGAAACTGCTCGAACATTATCAGATGAACTGCGCTCAGATAATTTGATCCCAGTAGTTGTAGGAACAGGCGTTTTGAATGATCTTGTTAAATTTGCTGCTTTCAAAGCTGGCAAATCTTATTGCTGCGTGCCCACAGCTGCTTCCATGGATGGATATGCCTCTGCAGGGTCAGTTCTGAGTGATCAAGGTTTTAAAATCACCCACAACTGCGCACCTCCAAAACTCATTTTGATTGACTTAGATATTCTCGGAGCAGCACCATCGGCAATGAGTAGTTGGGGGTATGGAGACCTTGCTGGGAAAGTCCCCGCAGGAGGAGATTGGATCATCGCAGATTCACTTGGACTAGAAAATATCGATAAGATCGCTTGGCCGCTTGTCCAAGGGAATCTAAGATTGTGTCTGGAAAATCCTGAAGGTATTCGCAAAGGAGAGCCTGAGTCATTACAATCATTAATTATTGGTTTGCTTTTGACAGGCCTGGCAATGGAGTTTTTCGGTAGTTCACGACCAGCATCTGGCGCAGACCATCAGATCGCTCATATCTGGGAAATGGAACACCATCAGTTCAATGGTCAACTGGTATCACACGGAGCTTGCGTTTCAATCGGATGTCTCTCAACTATGGCGCTCTATGAGTGGCTGCTACAGCAACCCCTTGAACGGTTTGCCTACAATAAATCAAACTATAAAACTATGGAGGACAAGGAGACAGAAATACAATGTTTATTCAGGGAACCAGAAATTGCGAGAAGAGCGTTAGTGGAAACCAAGAAAAAGCATTTGGAATCTGGGCAAATTGAAGAACGCATTGATCAATTGAAAAATGTTTGGCCAAAACTCAAAAGCAGACTCCAGAATCACCTTCTCCCAACCACAAAACTTAAATACTTACTAGAAGCTGCGAATGCTCCAATCCGAGCCTATCAAATTGGTATCAGCGAAGAGCACCTTAAAAAAACAATTCGGGCTGCCAGATTTATCAGAAGTCGTTACACCATTTTAGATCTTCTTGATCAAACTGGCTTGATGGATAAAGCTTTGTCAGAAGCCCAGTTGCCTTTGTGAAACAAGCTTCTGAGCAACCAGCATTAGTCAAAAATATCGCTTAGAATTATTTCTTTTTAACACCCCAGCCACCGCCGCCAGGGGTTTCAATACGGAAACGGTCTCCGGGGTGCGCCTGGATTTCGTTCTTGCCCCCAAGGTTGAGGGTTGGGCCGTTGTTGCGCAGAAAGAGGTTACGACCGCACCGCCCATCTTCGCCCCCAGCCATCCCGTAGGGAGTGAGGCTTCTGCGTTCAGAGAGGATAGCAACCTGAAGCTTTTCCAAAAATTCCAATTCTCGCACCAAGCCGTCTCCTCCGTTAAATTCACCTTTCCCACCTGAACCCTTACGGATTGAAAATTCTCTGAGCAACACTGGGTAGCGTCGTTCCAGGATTTCCGGATCAGTGATGCGTGTGTTGGTCATGTGGGTATGAACCCCGGATTGACCATGCCAGCTTGGGCCAGCTCCGGCTCCACCGCCAATTGTTTCGTAGTAGCCGAAACGCTCGTTGCCGAAGGTCAGGTTGTTCATGCAACCCTGAGAAGCAGCACAAGCTCCAAAGACTTTGAGAATCACGTCGGTGATGCGCTGCGAGGTGAGCACATTGCCACCGACCACGGCAGCTTCTTCTGAAGGTGAGAGCAGTGAACCTTCAGGGATAAGAATTTCGATAGAATTCAGACAACCCTGGTTGAGTGGCATATCTTGATGAATCAGGCAGCGTAGGGCGTAGAGTACAGCAGAGTAGGTGACTGCCCGGGGAGTGTTCAGGTTTCCCCAGAGTTCTGTACCGGTTCCTGCAAAATCGAAACAGGCACTGCCGTCACGACGATCAATGGTCAAGGCAAGGCGGATCGGTGAGCCGTCGTCTAGATAATCCACTGCATGAATGGTCCCAACTTCTGGCAGATTTTCCCGAACTGAGAGTTGCTGCAACATCAGCCGGACGGACTCTTCTGCATTGTCCTGGATATGTTTCATGTAGGCCTGCACGACTTCCAGCGACCAGTATTCGACCATTTCCTGAAGCAGGTCAATACCACGCTGGTTCGCGGCTACCTGGGCCTTGAGATCAGAAATATTATCCGCTAGCAGTCGGGTTCCAGCTATCGGCAATTCTCTTGGAAGCCGAGGAACCTGCGCTGGAGCTTTGAGCAACTCGGTGATGCCCGTTTCGTTGAAGATCCCTTTCTCGACGAGTTTAAAACTCTTCAGCCGAGCACCTTCTTCCGCTAGTGTACGCGAGAAGGGTGGCATCGAACCGGGAGTGATTCCGCCAATATCGGCATGATGGCCCCGGCTTGCCACATAAAAAAGGGGTTGCCCATCCTGCCAATAAGGAGTGATTACGGTGATGTCAGGGAGATGACTGCCTCCAGCTTGTGGATGGTTGGTCACCAGCACATCTCCAGGACGCAGGTTATTTCCCTGGATCTGCACCTGCTGACGTACAGCTTCACTCATGGCACCTAAGTGAACCGGCAAGTGAGGGGCATTGGCTACCAGTCCACCTGTGGAATCAAAGATCGCACAGGAGAAATCCAGACGCTCCTTGATGTTGGTCGAGATCGAGGTGCGCTGCAGCGTACGGCCCATCTGTTCGGCAATCGACATGAACAGGTTCCCAAAAATTGATAACTGGATTGGGTCACGAGTAATTTGAACTTCTCGATGAGTACAGGCCTCTACATAGATCAGCACATCGCCGTATTCACTGATTTCCGCTCGGCAACCTGGCTCAATCACGATTGTGGAGGTATCCTGCAGCAGCAACGCTGGTCCAGCAATCTGATGCCCAGCTTGTAGTAATTCACACCGAAAGACTGGAGTTTGGACCCACCCGTCCTCGAAGTAGCAGCGGGTCTGATCAATCGGCTCAGCAGGTTCCTCGGATGTAGGAAGCTTGAACTTCTGCAAGCTCGGAGAGGCGGAGACAACACGTACACGCAGGTCATCTACCAAGATTTCTCTCTCCAATTCAAAGCCAAATTCACGGAGATAGGTTTGTCGGAAACTCTGGGCGTAGTTGCCATCTTCCGGTTCCCCGATCATCAGATTAGTGTCTGTTCCTTGATAGCGCAAATTGAGAAACCGTTGCACCTGTAAGGTCGAGGAATGAGCGCCTTGTTCCTGAAGCTCTGAAGCTGCC
>PBZZ01000108.1 GCA_002730365.1 Deltaproteobacteria bacterium | reverse complement strand
GTAGCTGGTACGAAGGGCCAGTTCATCGCACCACCCAATAGCCGGATTGCCATGGCTAGATTGGAATAATCTTCCAGCTGTGTCATCCCAGTTTCTGTGGCTCTACGCAGTCCGTTGGCAAATCCAAAAACCTCGAGACCAGAAAAACCACACTCTGCTTTATCTACAGCTCCAGCCCCGGCCAAGAGATTGAGTTGCTGGGAATTACAGTGAAAAATCGCATGGAGCTGTTTCCGACCCTTACGCAAAAGTTCCCGCCCGAAAACGATCGCATCAGAGCCGATTGGTAGTGCTGCACCACTCGCATATTGAACACCGTTTTGCGTAAAGCGATCAACCGCGGTTGCCAGAGAAATTAACTTAGGTTGGGGCATGCCTTTGGGCTAGCGTAATACTGTTCTGTGAACTGTCTATTGGAACAAACTTATTTCCACATAAATGGAGCCGTCGAACTTATCCCTTATTTCGGGAGGATTCAAGTGTTGGAAGATCGTTCGATCAGAAGAGATGAGTGTGCGGAGAGTATGTCAGGCAAGCAAATTTATTGGAGATACCGCTATTCCATCAGAATCGCAATAAATCCAGTGATTTGGTGTGAAGGAGATGTTCCCAAATTGGAGAGGTATGTTTTGGAAGCCAGATCCAGTTTTGGTACTTCTACGAGGATTCGTACCAAGAGCCTTGAAACCAATTTGCAGATTGCCAATTGCAACGCTGTCACGAATCGCACCATACACAACGATTCCGGACCAACCATTGCCGCGGGCAAGCTCTGCGATCATATCTCCAACAAGGGCTCTGCGGAGGGAACCAGCGCCATCAATCACCAGAACCTTCCCGTGACCGCTTTCCGATAGAGTCTGGCGGATCAGACTGTTGTCTTCGTAGCACATGATTGTCGAGATCTGGCCAAAAAAACTCTTGATACCACCAAAATTTTGGAATGACAGTTCACAACTTTGAAGTTGATCTTCAAAATCATCGAACAAATCCGCAGTAGAAAAATTCATGATTTTCTAGGAGAAAAAACCTTTGATGGTATTCATGAATTTATCTCTCAGTGGGTGACTATCTTGATCACTGATGTGCTCCATCTCTTCAAGTAGTTCTCTTTGCCGAGAAGAGAGATTCGTTGGAGTTTCAACGACAATCCGCACGTGCAAATCCCCTCTGTTGCCACCACGCAAGTTCACAATTCCCTGATTCCTCAGACGAAATATTTTGTGGGACTGGGTGCCAGCTGGGATTTTCAAGCGAGCTTTGCCTTCTAAAGTAGGAACTTCAATCTCAGTGCCTAGGGCTACCTGCGGAAAGCTGATTGGAACCTCACAATAGATGTCGGAACCGTCCCGTTCGAAGATCGGATGTTTCTTGACACGAATCACAACGTAGAGGTCCCCTGGAGGTCCACCGTCAATTCCATGTTCTCCCTCGCCAGTGAGTTTGATCCTGGAATTGTTGTCTACGCCTGCAGGAATGTTGATTCGAATGGTCCTTGTTTTAGGAACGCGCTTTTTCCCACGACAGGTTTCACAAGGATTACGAACAGTTTTTCCTTGCCCACCACAGGATCGGCAGGTTGTTGCAACACTAAAGAAGCCTTGCTGGATTCGCTGCTGACCTGTCCCACTACAGACCCGACATACTTCAATATCGGATTCTGATTTAGCCCCTAGTCCTCCACAAGTTTCGCAGATTTCCATTCTGGGAATATCAACTTCGGTCGAATGCCCAAATGCGGCTTCTTCAAAAGAAATCTCCATATTGTACTGGAGGTCTGACCCACGCTCGCCACGACTACGTTGACCCCCAGTATTTCCGAAGATATCTCCGAAAAGGTCTCCAAAGATGTCGCTAAAACCACCACCACTGAAACCGCTGCTAAAGCCTTCTCCCATACCTTCCGCTGCGTGGCCGAATTGGTCATAGCGAGAGCGCTTTTGAGAATCACTGAGAACCTCATAAGCCTCAGTGGCTTCTTTGAACTTCAGTTCAGCATCTGAATCACCCGGATTACGATCTGGATGATACTTCATGGCTACTTTTCGGTAGGCCTTCTTCAGGTCTTCCGGGCTGACGTTTTGGGAGACCCCTAGTACTTCATAATAATCACGTTTGGCCAACAGGGCCTCCTTCCTGAGGATGCGAAAAGATTACTTTTTAACTTCCTCGTACTCTGCATCAACAATATTATCATCATCTTGCTTGCTGTCTGAGCCACCATCTTGATTTTGATCATTACCTTTCTGATCTGAATCAGATGGGTTTGCTGCAGCCTGACTATAAAGTAACTCAGCAAGTTTGTGAGACGCTTGGGTAAGAGCCTCGATGTCACTGCGGATAGCCTCAGGCTCGTCTCCTTCCAAGCTCTTTCGAAGTTGCTCACTGACTGCAGTAATTTTCTCTTTGTCCGCGTCTGGAAGCTTATCACCAAGTTCTCCCATCGTTTTTTCTGTGCTGTAGAGAAGTGTCTCAGCCTGATTCCGAAGTTCTGCCGATTCACGACGCTTTTTATCATCATCAGCATATTGTTCTGCTTCCTGAACCATGCGTTCTACTTCTGTGTCCGAGAGACCGCTGGAGGAGGTGATCTTGATTGCTTGCTCCTTACCTGTACCAAGATCCTTGGCACTGACATTGACGATGCCGTTGGCATCAATATCAAAAGTCACCTCAATTTGAGGCATTCCCCTTGGGGCTGCTGGGATACCAACCAATTCGAAACGTCCAAGAGTCTTGTTATCACCAGCCATTTCGCGCTCACCTTGTAGCACGTGAATACTTACCGCAGGTTGATTGTCCGCTGCTGTAGAGAAGACTTGGCTCTTCCTAGTTGGAATTGTGGTATTGCGCTCGATCAACTTGGTCATTACTCCACCGAGGGTCTCAATACCCAGTGACAGAGGTGTGACATCCAACAATAGAACATCTTTGACATCACCTTTCAGCACTCCACCTTGAATTGCTGCACCGATTGCAACGACTTCATCTGGGTTGACGCCCTTGTGAGGTTCTTTGCCGAAGAATTCCTTTACGATCTCTTGGATCTTGGGCATTCGCGTCATTCCACCCACTAAGATCACCTCATCAATGTCCTTAGCGGTGCAGCCAGCATCTTTCAGCGCATCTCTACATGGTCCAAGACATCGCTGGACGAGATCATCTACCATTTGTTCAAAGCGAGCTCGGCTAATTTTTAAATTTAAATGCTTTGGACCATTCTGGTCTGCAGTGATGAAGGGAAGATTAACTTCCGTTTCAGTGCTGGAAGATAATTCATGCTTAGCTTTTTCGGCAGCTTCCTTCAGACGCTGGAGAGCCATTTTGTCTTGGCGCAAATCTATGCTGTTTTCCTTTTTGAATTCATCAGCCAGGAAGTTGATCAATCTGTTGTCAAAGTCGTCTCCACCAAGGAAGGTATCTCCGTTGGTTGATTTGACTTCAAAGACTCCGTCTCCAATTTCGAGAATGGAAACATCGAATGTTCCTCCGCCAAGATCAAAGACGGCAATCTTCTCATCTGATTTTTTGTCCAGGCCATAAGCCAATGAAGCCGCAGTGGGTTCATTGATGATCCTAAGTACATTCAATCCTGAGATTTTACCTGCGTCCTTTGTTGCCTGTCGTTGGCTGTCATTGAAGTAGGCCGGAACCGTAATGACTGCATCAGTAACCGTTTCTCCAAGATAGTCTTCAGCTGTTTGCTTCATCTTTTGGAGAACAAAAGCAGATATTTCCGGAGGAGAATAGCTCTTACCATCTACGCCAATGTAGGCCAGATCATTTGCTCCACCTGTAATCTCAAAGGGAGCTACAGATTTCAATCGGCTGACTGCTTCTGTATTAAACTTTTGGCCCATCAAACGCTTTGCACTGAACACGGTTCGCTTTGGATTCGTAATCGCCTGTCTTTTCGCTACTTGGCCTACAAGACGCTCACCACTGTCGTTGAAGGCAACCATGGATGGGGTGGTTCGGACACCTTCTGAATTTTGGATTACCTTGGGATCACCGCCTTCCATCACGGCGATACAAGAGTTGGAAGTTCCCAGGTCAATTCCAATTACCTTTCCCATATATCAGACTCCTTTGAGTTTTTTTGGGTTCTTCAAGTATTCAGGGTTTTTCAGCTACGCGTACCATGGCTGGCCTCACTACGCGATCATGGAGGTAGTAGCCAACCTGAAATACATCCAGAACATGATTTTCCGGAACTTCGTCGGTCTGCACCATCCCAACTGCCTGATGGCAGTTAGGGTCAAACGGCTCACCCTGAGGCTCTATGCGGCTCACACCGAATTTATTGAGACTCTCCTGCATCATGCGATTCACCATTTCAATGCCCTCTATTATGCTACCAGAGGCGTCTTCTTGCTGCTGAGAATGATTGAGTGCTCTTTCTAGACTGTCGATGGCCGGTAGCAACTCTCGAATCAATTCCATGTGATTATACTTAAGTCGATCTGCTTGCTCCCTGGCCATTCTCTTGCGGAAGTTGTCCATTTCTGCGTGCTGACGAAGGAGTTCTTCCTTCAAAGTGGCAACCTGCAGCAGGGCCTCGTTTTCTATTGCAGAAACTTCTTCCTCGTCGGTCTCTAGCTCTTCGGACTCTACCGGGTCATCAGCCGCAATCGCTTCTGGTTCTTCTTCATTGATTGGGGGAACGCTATTTTCTAGCGGTTCTTCAGTGTTGTTCCCTTGTTCAGTATTTTCTTTGTTCATTTATTTTCAATCACAGGATGATGATTGTTGGGTGATGGTTTGTGAAAGAATTCTAGCTGTGAAATCAACTACTGGTATCACTGTTTGATAGTCCATGTTGGTAGGCCCAATCACTCCTATGGTACCAAGGACGTTGTTCTGATCACTATATTGGGCCTTAACCATCGTACAGTCTTGAAGGCTCTCAAACTCATTTTCGATCCCAATGAAAATTTGGATACCCTCGGCTTCCACAGTGGAATCAAGCAAATTCATGATCATCGACTTGTGCTCGAAGGTGTCCATCAGTCCACGGGCACTGTTCAGATTTCTAAAGCGCTCACTGAAAATTAGGTTGTGCTGGCCTTCAATGTATACTTCGGGTGCATCTTCTAATTCGAAGGCTTTTTTCCCTAGTCGAACGGCTTGGGCTAACAAACGATCGTAACGTTCCTTATCCTCGACCATGCTTTCGAGGATCTGCTGTCGAATCTCATGAAGACTCCGATTGTGAAATTGTTCGTTCAAGAAGCTGGAGACTGTGTTGAGAAAGTCCTGTGAGAGATCCTCTGTAGTTGCAATGATCTTGTTCCGAACTTGGCCGTTACGAGTGACCAAAACAACCAAAATCTGTTGTGAACTGAGCCGAATAAACTCGATTCTCCTTAGAATGCTCGTCTCAACCCTTGGAGAACTGGTTAAGCAAACAAACTGAGTCAATCCTGCAAGCAGGCGGGTCGTACTGATCAAAAGATCTTCGACCTGATTCATTCCACCTTCCTGGGTTGCTTCCTGTATTTTTTTCTGCAGCTTACGGGTCAGTTGGTTGGCGACAACTACTTGGTCAACATAGAACCGATAAGCTTTGTCCGTGGGAATCCTGCCTGCGGAAGTATGCAACTGCATCAGGAAGCCCATGTCTGACAGATCAGACATGATGTTTCGAATCGTCGCTGGCGACAACCCCATCTCCAACGTCTTTGAAAGGGAGCGTGACCCAACTGGTTCGTTACTAGTTATGTAACCCTCAATGATCCCGCGCAAGACTCGTTGGGTACGTTCGTCAATCGACTCTTTGGTCTCCAACCGTTGAACCGTTTTCGACATAAAGCTCCCTCAAGTAGCTTATTAGCACTCATCAGCTGATAGTGCTAATAGTTAACATTCGAATGGATGGTTGTCAAGGGAAATGACGGGAATAGGTAATGTTCTCCGTCGGAGTTTTTAGTGGACAAAGTCCATTAGGTTTTTAGGGTTCTGATAGTCCCAAAGAATTTCGAAAGGTTTCTGGATCATCTAATTTTCTTTCCAGCCGTCTACGAAATTGGGGGAAGGAGATTCGATGGCTGCTTTCCACTTGGAGATCTTGACTGCTGTAAACCCGCGGATCCAAGTCCTGATCAATCAACCACTCCAGCCAACTGTTGTAATCTTGATATAAATCCTCTGGAGGCAGTTTAAATCCAGTCGAAGTTTCATTGATCTCTTGTGTCATTTCAAATGCCTCATCTTCAGCAACTTCTATTACATCCGGAGCTAACGCAGGCATCTTGGTCGTAGGTGGTGCTGGTGAAAAACCAGTACTATAGTGAAGACGAAAGGTCTCGAGCAGATCATGCAACCTATCAGTAGGAGCAACCCTTCGCTCCAGACGATGAGAAAACTGGAGAAAGGAAATCGGCCTGGAGCTCTCAACTCTGAGGTTTTCTGCTGAAAGTTCCTGAACATTCAGACCGACTGAATAGAGATGATCGCACCATTCATTGAAGCCAAGATATGCTTCGTCTAGTGGCCTTGCAGGGAAGGCGTTATTTTCATCGAAACTTTCTGGAACATAGGCCTTAGGTTTTAGCTCTGGAGGTGGACGAAAACGTAGCTCGTTTTCCAGCGTTTGACTCATCATCGGAGTGGAAGGTGGTGAAGGGAGTGCTGGTGGCGGTGGCTGTTTGAGAGGACTTCCGCCTGGTAGTGGAGGTGATGGCATCGGAACACGCCTAGGCTGCTCGATAGCTTGTCTATCTATTTGCTCCAGTCGGCCCTTCACCTTGTCAACTTCTTCTGCAAGTCTCAGTAGAGCTTGGTGAGTACCAGCTAAATCTTCTTCGGTTAGATACTTATGTTGCTCTGGTTGGCCTGCTATGGATTGTGATGATGTGAGGTGAGGAGAAGTCCAATCAGTTGGGAGCAAACAAAGACTATGAGCTTCCACCCAGTTAGGGGTAGTTAGCTTACTTTCCCAGTCGGGTAAGCGAGCCAGTGCAGTTTCACAGTAGTGTAAAAATGTCTGATAGTTTATTCGATCTTCAGGAGACACCTTTTCTGGTCGGTCTACTCTCAGAGGACACTTTATTTGTTCCAACCATTTGATCCACTCCTGCCAGGTCTTCCGGGATTCCTTTCGCTGCCAGTGTTCGATCAGTCGGTTTTTCAGTTGATCAAGAGCCTTCATGATGCCTCCCTAGCAACTTCCATCATCAAATAAACAGCCAACTCTTGGAGGTCAACTTTCACCTGATTCTGCTTTAAGAGGCCTCCGATCGAAATCAGAACTCTTCCCATCAGAACAAAATTATCGGGAATTTTTACTTCTGCTCTTCTCATGATGCGCATATGAGTTTCTATCTGGCTAAGCCCTGCAAACTCGGTGGGGTCTCTTTCGAAAAGTAATTTTAG
>PBZZ01000107.1 GCA_002730365.1 Deltaproteobacteria bacterium | reverse complement strand
TAAATCCAAGATCGCGTTCTAGTCTGGCTGCATCACCTTCTTCTAGATTCAGTGTGGCTAGAAGTGACGCAAAAGCTTCTTGATCTTCAACCATTAGCTCTTGAGAGGGTTCTTCACCACTCAATACACCTTCAATCATTGCTCTCAATCTAGCCAATTCAGCAGATTGTTCTTCAGTAAGGCTACCAACCAGTTCGCTGTCATTAAATTCAAGTTCCTTGGCTTTTTCATCCAGTGCTCGCAAAGCTTTTTCGAGAACAGCTATTTCTTCAGGTCCCCTAGGCATCTCCTCATCTGAGTCAACAATTTTGATGCGATAATCACCTTTGCTCTCCTTACCTTCAGCTACCTCTCTACGAATCTCTTCTCGGCTGTCTGGCCTAGTTTCTTCACGATCACGAACATTTGAACTTGTTTCCAAGTATTCTTTATCCGAACCATCTGCCTGCCGCAAAGTTTCCTTGAAAGAGCTACTGTACGGCTCAGGTTTCTTTGCCAACGGAGATTTGTTAGAAGTGGGAGCTAGTTGTAAGGCATCAATCATATTTGGGCTCCTGTTTTTAGCGCTTACGCGCGATTGCGTCTATCAATTCTGAAGAGCGTTCTGCGGTCATACTTTCAAGTACCGCAGATGCTTGCTTGTCTTTCATTCTCATCAAGATATTCACAGCAGTTTTTTGATCTAAATTTGATATAGATAAAGCTGCGGCTGCTGGATCCATTCGTGTGTAGAACGAAACAGCTTTTTCAAGCTGCTCAACATCCTGAGCTTTTTTCGTTTCAATCGACTGTTCAATATCCTGTTGTATTCGCTCCAGTTGAAATATCTGTCGTTGAACGTCTTCCTGAAGGGCCTGTAATTGGGTCTCGCGTCGATCAAGATCGCGACCTCTTCTTTCCAGGTTTTCCTGCTGCTCAACTAATCTAGTTAGAACCTGACGCTCTGTAGCCGTCAACCGCAAAGGTTTTTTTGCATCCGCCTCATCTTCCTGCGGTACATACGCACAGAATTCAATCCCGAAATCTGAACATAGCTTCCCAATCAACTGCTGTCCTTCTTGAAGAGTCGTTGGAATGCTATAAGCGGGCCTTGCCATCAGAAGAGAGCCAAGCAGCAACGGCATCACAAGTGGAAGAGAAATACGATGTGAATAATGAAACATTGGCTGCGATGTTATATTTCGAATTAGGATTCCTGGCGATAGTATTTTAGGTTTAATGAAACTTCGTCTAACTCAAAAGTCTCCTCTCTTTGAAGCTTCTCCCTCTCTCTGAGTTCGTGCTTCTCTCGCAAAATTTCCAAAACACGCTTCTGCTGAGTTGCCGAAACCAGTTCTTGCCTTCGACGTTCCATGAGTTCTTGTTGTTCAGTCATTTGATCTTGCACAACCGATTGGTGATATTTCAGCCGCTGGCCGAATCCGTTCGCTCCAACCAGATCTGCGATTGTAAACCCATTTCGTTTAGCAAGATCTACTGCAGAGCTGTTTTCTTGAAATGCTTCTTCCAAAATATTTAATTGATCTATCAATCTCTGAGTGACCTGTACTTGTTCAGCAAAAGATTTTTGGTATAGTTTCTCCAATCTCTCGCGAACTTTCAGCGCTGTTTGGAGCTTAAATTTATTCATGTCCGACAGTAAATCTGCAAAGGTTTAACTAATTCGAAAGCGTTTTGCAAAAAGTGAACAAAGCTGTTTTTAGACTTTCCACTCTTGAAACTGGCAAAGTTAAATCCCCCGGACAAATTGGGATTGCAACACCCAAATGAGGAGCCCCTACATTCATGCTAGAACCTGATCATCACGAACAAATAAGTTCTGGATTTGCATCAATTTCTCAGAGAGGTTTAAAAATCTCTACTGAATTAAAGTCTTGGGTTGTGTGTTCTCCATTCCCACAGCAGGCAATAGCTGATCTGAATAGCCTTCTGGAATATTTTCCCGATTGCCTTGAAGGAGATGAGCCAGTTGTAAATCAATCTCTAGCTGTTCTGGGATATAGCCATTTTCTCTCAAGAAAACTAATTCGCTACCCAAGTTGGGTTAAGGCGCTAAGGGAATCGAACAATTTAGACCAACCTAGACTTGATGACGAGCTATCAAAGAGTTTGAGTAGCAGAATTCAATCTCAAAAGATTTGGAATTCCAAAGATTTAAAAAATCTCCTTCGCCAATTCAAATACCAAGAATATTACCGACTGACACTCCGTGATTTGCTAAATCTCGCATCAGACGAAGTAATTTTAGCTGAACTCACATCGTTAACAAAAATCACACTTGACTGGGCATTTCGTGCAGCCACTTTAGAGGCTCAAGAATTTAAACTCTCTAGGAAAGATCTGCTGGCAAATGGAATACGACCACCTTTTTTCATCCTAGGTATGGGCAAGTTGGGCGGCCAAGAAATAAACTACTCATCCGATGTTGATCTAATATTTGTTCATGATGAAAATCCTATCACTGGCGATGAGGCAAAGGATCAAAAGCTGCGTCAGAAAATTGCTAGAACCTTTATTGAGTGGTGCACCGAGCACACGGAAGAAGGTTTTTTAGCTCGTGTTGACATGCGCTTGCGTCCTGGTGGTGATACATCAGCTCTAGTTTTGCCTTTACAACAGGTAGAAGCTTACTACTGGTCAAGGGCAGCAATTTGGGAGCAACAAGCTCTGATTAAGGCATCTTATGTTGCTGGAGACAAAGATATTGCAGAGATTTTTTTCAGGTCAATTAACCCCTACATTTACCGAAAAAGCGTCGACGAAAATCTTCTCGGGGGCGTTGTTGATATCAAAGAGAAGATTGAAAAAGAGCACCTTCGGGAGAGTCAACTCAACGTCAAGTTGGGTGTTGGTGGGATTCGAGAGATCGAATTTTTTGTTCAAATTTTTCAATTGCTCTACGGAGGGATCCGTTCTGAGTTACGAGAACAAAATACCTTGAAGGCGTTATCTGCGCTAACCCAAGCAGGTATTCTTTCTGCTGAAGATAGGGACACACTTAGAGAGTGCTACTTCATATTACGAAAGTATGAGCATCGATTGCAGATGATTGACGAACAGCAAATTCACACTTTGCCTAGTACTCAAGTCGAGCAACAGCGCTTTGCTCGGATGATGGGCTTCTACTCTTCAAATGCAGAGGTTGATCGGCAGCACATGTTGCATCACCTCCGTAACACCATGGCAAAAGTCCGCAGCATCTTTGGCGGTTTATTTGACCAGAAGCATCTTGAAGTCGAGGCAGCCCTTCGTAACAGCACAAGGCTGAGGAATTTCAGACCGAATGAAGCTCAACTACTTGAGTCACTGGCAAGGCAACTCGCTCCTATCCTAAGTCAATCAGGACAGGATCTACTAGAAAAGCGATTCTATCGTCTATTCGAAACGATAGGCGCACAACTCGAGAAATACAGCCCTCTCTGCCATCATCCTGCCTCTTGGAGTCGCTTGGCTTCGATTGCTGCAACCAGTGATACCTTGTGGAATCACCTACTTACAAACACAGACTTATTGAACAAACTTGAGCCCAAAGAATTACAAATTGATTCTGCATTTTTGAGTAAAGAGGTTGAAAAGGCTTTAAATGAATGCACTAACCAGGAAGAGGAATTGGATGCTATTCGACGCTTCAAACATACCCAGACCTTCCTCTTGGGTAGTGCAGAATTAGATGGTCTTGTTGAATATGATCAAGCACGCCAAAGCCTGACGATACTTGCGGAGATTATTCTCCAAAAGGCTCATGAGGTTTGTTTTCGAGACCTCATTCAGCGCCATGGCATACCGAGAGATGAAAATGGGGAATCTGCAAAATTCAGTATTATTGGCATGGGAAAGCTGGGGGGGAGAGAGTTAACCTATCATTCTGATTTAGACCTTATTTTTCTTTACTCAGGTGTTGGAGAAACCGATGGACAACTAGAAGTATCAAATCAGCTCTTTTACGCTAAGCTGATTCAGCGCATCATATCTTTCTTGTCTTCTGTTACCAGCTGTGGCTACGCATACAAGTTAGATACACGATTGAGACCCTCTGGAAACGCAGGCGTGCTCGTAACGACGATCAGTTCATTCGATACTTACCATCTACAATCAAAACCTTGGGAACATCAGGCACTTGTGAAAGCTCGGGTAGTAGGAGGGGACATAGATGAAAAGTGGAGAGTATCTGTAGACAATTTGTTATCAAAATCAGCTTATGAATGGGAAATTCCTGATGATCTGCATCTGAAAATCGCTCATCTTAGAGGACGCAAAGAAGAAGAACTTTCAGGAGAGACCTTTGAGCAAAAGAACTTGAAGGAAGGTAAGGGCGGCTTACTAGACATTGAATTTCTGACACAGTATCTTCAATTAAAGTTCGTCAAAAGGTTTCCAAAATTACGCACCACCGAGACTCTGAAAGCTTTGGAAGTTATTGGAAAGGAATCGCTGATTTCCCCAGATGACGTGATTTTTTTACAAAAAGCTTATCGCTGGATTAGACAAATTGAAACAGCCCTTCGTCTTTTATTTGACCAGTCCGTAAACGCTTTAAATCTCAACAAAGCTCAAATGTTGCATTTGGAAACTCTTCTCCGTCGCCAAGGGCAATTCGATAATATTCCGAGTACTTTAGGCCAAACCTCTGAAAAAGTCCGTCTAATTTATGAACAAGTCATGAAAGTTGACAAAAAAACCTGAATGGCTACCTCCTCCGAAAATATCTCGAATCAACAGCAATTAGGCCAGCTTCTACGTAATCACCGAATTTCTCAAGAATGGTCTTTGGAAGATGTATCTAGTCAAATGCGATTAGACGTACTTGTTCTTCGACATTTGGAAGAAGGAAATCTGGAAGCCCCACCAGGCAGGGTTTTCATGAGAGGTTTTTTGAGAACCTATATTCAGTTTTTACAGATACCCCCCTCAGAATTAGAGTTGTTCAAAGAATTTGTTGAGCAAAAAATTGCACCCGAAGAAAAAATTGTGCCTGTTCATTTGGATCCCTCAGAAAGCAAAACAAAGAATATTAATCTTCGCAAGTGGCTCTCTGGGTTAGGATTGTGTGCTGCTCTTTTACTGATTTGGCAAATGAATTCTTGGGATTCAGTTGAGACTGTTGAAAATAGCACTAGAACTACCGTCTCTGAGAAAGAGAACTCCGTTTCTAGAAATCAGAATGAGCAGAATGATAAAACAAAAACCGAAGCCCTCCTAAGTGCGACTAGCGAGGACATCATTAAATCAAAAATTGCTGAGAATTTTTTTGATCAGGAAAGGCGATCTGGATTTGAGACTAGCCAAAATGAAATGACTGAGCCAACGATGGAACAAGGTGTTAAAACTGAAGCAATTAAACATACATTTCAGGCAGAATCATTAAACAACGATCAAGCTATCACTGAAAATCATTCCATTTTTCCGGTCCTTGAATTGCGTGCAGAAGAATCTGTTTGGATAGCTATCCAATCTGATAACGAACAACCTTCACTCCATTATCTGAAGGCTGGAGAATTTCTAAGTTGGGAAACAGCTAAAGAATTTTATACTCTCTCTATTGGTAATATTGAGGTTATACAAATCAGGCTTGATGAAAAACAATATTCACTGCCCGGTAATCAGGGGTTGTTGATGGATTGGAAAATAAAACTGGATAAGATAAATTAAGTTGAAAACAAGCCCATGAGATCTTTAAGAATTTGAGCATTCTGTCTAAATTTTAGGCAAGTCACTGTAACCATTCTTCTTTGCCACCCTGATCAATGCTGAGAATTAATGCACTGGCACAAGCGTTGAAGAAAATAGAATTCGAAGTCCGGGGAGGGCAATTGCTAAGTTTAACAATAGGAGTAGGCGATGAAAAAGATTGAGGCGATCATTAAGCCCTTCAAACTTGATGAAGTGAAAGATGGCTTAGCTGAAATTGGCATAAAAGGTCTAACTGTTTCAGAAATTAAGGGTTTTGGGAGGCAAAAGGGCCACACAGAACTCTACCGTGGGGCAGAATATGAGATTGATTTTCTACCGAAAATCAAGGTAGAAGTGGCAGTGTCAGAAGAAAATTTCGAACAAGTTCTCCACGTGATCCAAGACAAGGCAAAGACAGGGAAAATTGGGGACGGGAAAATTTTCGTTTATGAACTGAACAAAGTGCTTCGAATCAGAACTGGTGAAGTTGATGAGAACGCCTTATGATTTCAATTTGACATGAAATGAATCAGACCCATCTATCACAGGACGCTGCCCTACAAATTTTGGCTGACGTAAGCCAAATCATCACCACCTCCCATAACGCAGACGAAACACTCCAACAAACTGCCAAAATGATCGCGGAGCGCATGAGGGTCGACGCCTGCGCGATCTACGCCTACGATGCACAAGAAAATCAACTACGGCTGAAGTCCACAATCGGCTTGGTCCCAGAGGCAGTCGATGCTGTCAGCATGAGACCCGATGAAGGACTCACCGGTCTTGTTCTGCAGGAATCTTGTCCTCTACAAGTACTCGAGATGCACCGACATCCTCGATTCAAGTTATTTCCAAATATTGGTGAGGGAGTCTACCAGTCCTTTCTTGGAGTCCCACTTCTGATCTACCGCCGTGCCATCGGTGTACTTACTGTTCATACCTTAAAACGTCGAAGTTTTTCTGAAAATGAAGAACGGTTGATGACAACCATTGCCTCCCAAATTGCAGGCCTCGTCTCCAAGGCTTTGTTGATTAAGGAATTGGATAGCAACACTTTAGTTAATTTATCTTACCAAGCACCTCAAACACATACGCTTCGAGGTCAAGGCGTCGCCGAAGGTGTTGGGCTAGGAAAAGCGCTTGTTCTTGAACAAGGCTCAATGGAAGAACCAGTACGGACATCTCCGTGGAGTATTCATGAAGAAAACAAAGCTTTTCGTACTGCCTTAGACCAAACAATTAAAGATGTTCTAGGCTTGATCGACCGACTCTCAGGACTAGTGAGCCCTGATGAGGCCGCAATCTTTCATGCCCACATTATGTTTATGGAAGACTCTGTCTTTCAGGAAAAGATTGAAGGTTTTATTGGCCAAGGGAATAGTGCGGCATGGGCTATTTACCAAGTCATTCACGAATACTTGGTCGCTTTCAACAACATAGAAGATGCGTACCTGCGAGAGAAAAGCCAGGATCTCAAAGATGTTGGGATGCGGTTGCTACACCACTTGGGCCATGGCTTCGGTGAAATCATCGACAAAGAGGGGATCCTTGTAGCAAAGCAGGTTCTACCAAGTGATATAGCCCGTATCGATAGTACAAAGATTAAAGGGATCATCACTTCTAGCGGTGGGTTTGTATCACATGCTGCTATCCTTGCACGATCCCTCTTAATACCTGCAATCTGCGTTAGTGAAGCTTCTCTTCATGAAATTCATGAGGGAGATATGCTTGCTGTAAATGGAGGGGATGGCTCAATCGTCATTCG
>PBZZ01000106.1 GCA_002730365.1 Deltaproteobacteria bacterium | reverse complement strand
TCGCTCTGTTCGTCTTGAATGACTGTAGATACTCAATGAGCAATCTGGGAAATTGCCAATTGATTCAAATGTCTTCTTGGTGAATAAAAATATATTTGTTTGTGCTTTATCGAAGGCAGTACCTCTTGCGATCCATTCCAGAGTAGTTTGAGGGTTCTTCGATTATTTAAATAGAGTAAGTGAAGCTATCTGAGACTTAGCCCTGTCTAATAGCAGACGACACGCTGTTGTGTTTGCTAGACGATAGGATTTGTGGAGCCTACGCAAATCTATGTAGGAATTGTTCTACTGAACAGAGTCTCAGCCGGGCCCAGACATTAGTTTGCTTTGGCAAATTAATTTTCAAGCATAGTTTTTTGCAGATCACTGCTAGCTGGCTGCTTCAACCAATTTCAAAGGATCGGTTGACTAGAGCAGACTGAAGCAAAACAATCACGGGCACTTTTCTCTGAAAAATATATTTTATCTGAAAAATTCTGACTAATTATAGTCTACTGAAATAATTTGAATAATAACGTTTTATTTAGAATTGGCAATCGACTGCCATATTCGGTCCAGCCGAATCAATCATGAGCTTTAGGAGTTAGCTATGCGAGTGAATCACAATATTGCATCCATGACCGCCCTACGCCATTTGACCAACACTGCAGCAGACACAGCTAAAAATTTGGAGCGCTTGTCGTCCGGTCTCAGGATTAACTCCGCGAGAGATTCACCAGCTGAACTGATGATCTCCGAGAACATGCGGGCACGGATCGGTAGTGTGGATCAGGCAATGCGCAACACCGAAACTTCGATTTCGATGATTCAGACTGCAGAAGGTGCTCTCAGCGAGGTCAGTAGTATGTTGATAAATATGCGCCAGCTAGCTGTCCATGCTGCAAACGAAGGTGCAAATGACACCCAGATGATGCAAGCAGATCAGAATGAAATTGAAAACTTGCTAGCTACTCTAGATCGTATCTCAAACTCAACTCAATTTGGTTCAAAAGTGCTTTTTAATGGCAGCAATGCAGCAAATGGAGTCACTGTTGGTGATGGCTTTCGCTTTGTTTCTGCTTCTGAGAAGACGCAGGCTGCACCGACAAAGGAAGGGTATCCGATAGATATTCTCCAGGTTGGAGTGCGAGCACGGATGTCAGGAACCAAGCCAATTTCAATTGCGAACGTAGAAAAAGGTCTCACCTTCGTAATCAACGAAGGCAAAGCCATGATGTCCCTTAATACTACAGAGGGTCCACTCTCGGAGAGCCTAAATCGTCTACTTGATAACCACTATCGTTCTCCAGATCTTTTCACCAGAGAAGACGTTGAAAAGGGAATGCAGCAGTTGATTTCTAGAGCTATGAATGACAAAGCGGCTGAGAATGGACTTCAAGTAGAGGTGTACATCAATCGTGCTGGGATGTTGACAGTTCGCCACAAGCACTTTGGTAGTGAGCCAAGTTTCAGTGTGACGGTAAATCAACCTGAGGTACTAACCCAAATAGCCGATGAGGCTCAATTTTCGGAAGGTGGACGTGACGTGGCTGGTTTCATTGGCGGAGAAATTGCGATTGGGCGAGGTCAGCGGCTTACTGGAGCTCCAGGAACTGCTATCGAAGGTTTGACAATCGAATATACCAAGGAGCTAGGTAGCCGTATCGAAGAATACATTAATCCAGAGACCGGTGAACTTGTTGAAGTCCGCGAAGTGTTGGACGATAACAGCACTCTGGCTGGTGCGGAGACTGATGGATACGTTCATGTGACGCAAAATTCACTAATTTTCCAGGTAGGGCCAAACTGCGAGCAGGAAGAGTCGTTTTCTTTGTGCAGCGTACGATCCAACGAACTGGCGAAAGGTATAAATAACGAAAGTGATTTCAGGAGTTTGGCTGATATTGATGTAACTACTCAGCAGGGAGCCTCAGACGCAATCTGTCTAATCGACGAAGCAATCAATCAGGTAAGCCAGTGCCGAGCTGATATCGGTTCTTTCCAAAAGAATTCACTAGAAACGAATCTACGTAACCTGCGAGTTCACAATGAAAACTTGGTCAGTGCCGAATCAACGATCCGTGATGCGGATATGGCTGCAGAAATGAGTGATTTCACCAAAAATCAAATTTTGTTGGCTTCTGGAACGGCAATGACCGCCCAAGCGAACCAAATTCCAAGATCTGTACTTCAGTTGATCAGTGCTCAGTAAGCTAATTCTTATTTATGAAGCTATCTTTCAGAGGAGACTATGAATTCCCTGAATATTAGAGGAGGCCTGTCTCCGCTAGGGGCCTTCCAACAACAGCAGCAACGTAAGCGGGATGAAAACCGCCACGCCAAGCGACTGCAAAGAGAGACAGCAGGCTCCCATCAGGATGGACCTGTCTCATTGGTGATTCCACCACGATTGCAGGCCCAGGTGGCAGGATTGACTAGGATCATTGTTGACGGAGAGGCGGGGATTTCACTGATCCAAACAGCAGAAGCCGCGCTTCATGAGTTGCTGAGGTTACTAGAACAGTTACAGAAACTGGCTGGCTACGCCTCCACCGGAATGGAAAACAATCTAGTCTTAAGAAATGCCGACCAACGTGAATTGGAAAACGTACTCCTCAACATTGATCACATCTCTGAAGTGACGAGCTACGGCCCTGAAAAGCTACTTGACGGTAGCCATGAGGTTCATGGAGTTGCGCAGGGTGAATACTTGGAGTTCGTTTCCGCCACAGCAGAAACACAGACTGCGCCAGTATCCGGCTATGATGTAGTTATTACAAGGGCTCCAGCCCCATCAACTTTACTCGGACTACAACCTCTGACCCGAGAACTACTCCAAGCTGGAGAGCAACTCTGGTTCCGTGAAAAACAAAAGCAGCACCGTTTTAGAGCCCAGCAGGATGAAGATCATCAACAATTTCTGAAGCGATTGAATTACGAGCTTCAAAGAGTTGGATTACCACTCAATGTGAAATTACAAGCAGATCAGTTGCTGGAAGTTGAACATCAATATTGGGGTAGCGAACCAACTTTCGAAGTGGCAAGTTCCACTGCAGGAATCCTTGGCTCAAAACAAGGTACAGTTCGCAAAGCTAATCCTGGTATTAACGTGGCTGGCCAGATTGATGGTGTGGAAGCCGTGGGTAAAGGCCCGTTTCTTCACGTGCCAACGGGCTACGGTCGCGTTAGTGGAATCTGCTTAAGAATCAATGGTCAAACTCCTCAGGTTCAGTTGCCATTACACGGTTCGGTTTCCCTTTTTCAAAATGCTTTGCGCTTCGGCAGTCACGCTGCTCCATTACGGCTCAATATGCGAAGTGTTTGTAGTGCAGACTTGGGAAGGCACGTCCCAAATCATTCAGGATTCGAAAATCTAAGTCACTTAAACATTACTACTGCGCAAGGCGGCAAGGACGCGCTGCTCTTGATTGAACAGGCCAAGCAGGAAATCTATGATCAGCTGGAAGAAGTTGGGAGCTTTCGAACCCGCCGACTTCAAGGACAACTGGTGCAATTGCGTGAGAAGCATACCAAGCTGGTTCCAGAAGCTGAACAATTGAATAACGAACACCAAGCTCATGCCGCTGCAATCGCCACCTCAAAGCTGATGCAGGAGGACCAAATGAGTGGATTGCAGGCGCAGGCTAGTCATTCGCCGACTTCTTTGCAGTCGTTGCTGGACTAAAATTACTGCGGGGAATTCACCGCACATTGAAACACGAATTTCCTTGATGTGGGGCTGGATACTCCGGTCAGGAAAAATTTAAGAAATAGAAGACTATCGGAAGGGTAATGCAAACAATTTTGATAAATTTTAGTTATTTTGATTATAACAAAAATTTAGGTAAAAACAACCTTTTGTTGGAGTACCGCCATGATGCGAATTAAACACAATATCGCTGCACTGAATGCACACCGCAATTTGGTGAACAACAACGATGTGACCAACAAGACACTACAGCGGCTCTCCTCCGGTATGAAGATTAATCAGGCGGCGGATGGTCCGGCTTCGTTGGTTATTTCAGAAAAATTGCGAGCCCAAATCGGTGGTCTGCGTCAAGCCATTGACAACTCTGAAATTGGCATTGCCATGGTTCAAACAGCGGAAGGTGCGCTGAACGAAATCAGTGCTTCTCTGGTGACCATGCGCCAACTGGCGGTTCACGCAGCGAACGAAGCTGTGAATGACGACGAAATGCTCCATGCGGATCAAGAAGAAATCAATAACATCCTAAGCATGATCGATCGGATCTCGCGTGATGCCCAATACGGCAAGAAGCATCTGCTCGACGGTAGCCGAGGTGCCAACGGAGTAACGAGTGGAGCCAACCTGGAATTTGTTGGCGCCAACGAGAAGACGAAAGGCTCTGGAGTAGGTGGTTACAAGATAGAAGTTGTGGAAACTGCTAAGCGTGCTCAAGTGACAGGAACATTGGCACTAACGAATGAAATCATCGATCGTGGTGAGCAAATCACAATTGAAGAAGGTGGAAAGACAATCACTTTCAACACATTACGTGGCGAAACAGTCGAAGCGAATCTCAATGCACTTAAGAAGACAATGGCGGATTCGAACATCGATGTTGAGTTGGTACTACCCAATCAGCAGAAGCTAGAGTCCTTGCTAGAAGGCAGTGATCTGCGATCAAGCATCCGCTATCGGATCATTGGGGTACACAATAACGCGGACGCACTTGAAGATGTACTTCGCCAAGAAGATGTGACTACTGCCCTACGTGAAGTTGGCCTAACCGTTGAGGATATCCGTGCAGCTGCCGCAAACATTACTGATTCCAACGAGCCACAATTTATCACCTTGCGCCACAAGGATTATGGTACAGAGCCTGTCTTTTCGGTAACCAGCACCACAGCTGGTTTGGTAGCCGCGGAATCAGACGTGCCCCAGGAGATCAACAACGGTCGTGATATAGCTGGCAAGATTCAAGGTGAGGTTGCCTTTGGCAAGGGACAAGTACTGAAAGGAGGAGCGTTTACACAGGCTGATGGTTTGGAGATCCTTTATACCGGCTCAAAAGCCAGTGAGCGCGGTGAGTTCGTCGGCTCTGCTACAGTTACTCAAAATTCGATGTACTTCCAGGTGGGTGCGAATTGCGGCCAAACTGTGACACATGGTATTCGCGAAATTACTTCGAAGGGATTGGCTCGAGCAGTTGAGAATCTCTCCGGATTCAAATCTTTGGCGGATATCGATGTGCGAACGGCACAAGGAGCTCAAGACGCTATCTGCCTGATCGACAAAGCAATTCAGGAAGTTTCTGGAACACGGGGCCGGATGGGAGCCTTCCACAAAAACAACCTCCAGAGCAACCTAAACTACCTACGGAGCGCACACGAAAACGTGACGAAAGCAGAGTCTGTCATACGTGATACAGACGTTGCTGAGGAGATGACACTTTACACCCGTAACCAAATCATGATGGAAGCTAATGTAGCAATGCTGGCTCAGGCCAATCAGGCCCCAAGTGTCCTGATGAGACTCTTACAGTAAAAATCGGTTTCAGAATCAAGAGTTCATTTTCTCTGATGATTTCGTCGAAGTTCATTACCACCCAGAATGAGGGGTAACCATGTCAATACGCATTAACACAAACATATCAGCGATCAACGCTCATCGTATGTTGGCAAGAAACAATGAGATTTCTGCAAGAAATTTGGAACGCCTTTCATCTGGTCAGAAGATCAATCGTGGGGCCGATGGGCCAGCGGCTTTGGTCATCAGCGAGCGTTTGCGAGCACAGATTGGGGGAATCAAGCAGGCAATTGATAATTCGGAAGCAGGCATCTCCCTGGTACAAACAGCGGAAGGTGCTCTTGACGAAGTTAGTGCGGCTTTGGTCAATGCGCGGCAGTTGGCAGTTCATGCAGCAAACGAAGCGGTCAACGACGAAGTGATGCTGAAAGCTGACCAGCAGGAACTTGAAAACATCTTGGGTACAATCAACCGAATTGCCAAGAACACACAGTATGGAACCAAGACTTTGCTTGATGGTAGCAAGGGAGGCAATGGTGTGACGACCGGCGAAAATCTGGAGTATGTCGGGGCAAACGAAAAAACAAAAGGTTCTGGTCGACGAGGCTACGAAGTTGTCATTCGCCAGGCTGCAACTCAGGCCATTGTGCGAGGCTCATTAGCACTCGATAATAACATCATTGATCGAGGCGAGCAGATCACTTTGAGCGAAGGAAATAAGATGGTTACCTTCCAAACAATCAAGGGGGAAACGGTTGAAACCAACTTAAACGCTCTAGAGAAGGCGATCAAGGACGCAGGATTGCGAATCAGGATGAACCGCCCTCTGCAGATGAATACAGATGCCAACACACCACAGATCCTTGAATTCCAACATCTAGACTATGGCAGTGAGCACTCATTGCGAGTCTCAAGCACGACCGCAGGAATTCTCTCTTCCACAGGGGATGTTTACGACACAGTGCAGAACGGATTAGACGTACATGGGGAGATCAATGGAGAGGAAGCAAAGGGCAGAGGTCAGATTCTGACAGGTGGACTAGGAGCTGCGAAAGTTGAAGGACTTCAGATTCGCTATACGGGCGAAGACGTTGGTTACAGTAAAGACGACCTCAAGTTCATGCCATTGGGTGCAACCAGGGAAATGAATTTTCAGCAGGGGTTGCAGAATCAAGCTGGCAAGCGAGTTGGTGGAGTTACTTTTTCTCAAACTGTGTTGAACTTTCAGGTAGGAGCAAACTGCGGCCAGACAACAATTCTAGCGATCCAGAGCATGTGGGCTAAGGCTCTTGGTAGAGGTGTACGCAATGAATCCGAATTCGATTCTTTGCAAGACATTGATCTGACAAATGCAGAGAAAGCACAGGACGCAATGTGCGTGATTGATCGAGCACTGGAGGAAGTCAGTGCAACGCGAGCCCGACTCGGAGCCTTCCAAAAGAACAACCTGGAAAGCAACCTGAGCTACCTCCGTTACGCTTATGAGAACCTGAGCAAGAGTGAGTCTGTGATTCGTGATGCAGACATTGCGGATGAGATGACCCAATTCACTCGCAACCAGATCATGATGGATACCACGATAGCTATGTTGGCTCAGGCAAACCAGCGTCCACAATCAGTGTTGCAGCTACTGCAATAATGGAGATGAGCAGGGCCTTGGCTAAAGAGGCCCCTTAGCTTTAAATTCAAATTATCGAAAATATCTGAGTGAATACTTTCGGACGACCTTGCAGGTCTTCGGAAAGTACGCACGAAGCGTCGATGTTGAATATCCATTTTCTACGCTGGCTTTCAGCGTAGGGAGGGTGACACAGGGAGGTGTCATACCTTGGTTGAGTAACGCCAAATTAATTCAGACACCTACCCAATCAGATTCAAGGAGGAATTGTGTCACTACGAGTCAATACCAACATGCCAGCGATCAATAGTCACCGAAACTTGATCATTAACAACACTGAGCAAGCCAAAACCATGGAGCGTTTGTCTTCCGGATTAAAAATCAATCGTGGAGCCGATGGTCCTGCTTCCTTGGTGATCAGTGAGCGTCTACGAGCTCAGACAGCCGGCTTGAAGCAAGCCATCGACAACTCGGAAGCTGGAGTTTCACTTGTGCAAACAGCAGAAGCTGCGCTGGATGAGGTTAGTTCAGCATTGATCAATGCTCGTCAACTTGCCGTCGCTTCCGCCAACGAGGCAGTCAATGATGAGTTCATGCTGCGCGCAAACCAGCAGGAGATCGACAACATCTTAGCAACGGTCAACCGGATTGCTCAAAACACCCAATACGGAAAGAAGAACCTGCTCGATGGCAGCAAGGGTGCTACAGGCGTTGTGTCTGGAGCAAATTTGGAGTTCGTGGGTGCCACTCAAGCAACCAAAAGTTCTGGGCCGAATGGTTACGAAATTCACATCACACAGGCTTCACGCCGTGCCCAGGTCACTGGATCAGTTGCTCTGACGAACGAAATCATTGATCGAGGTGAGCAGATTACGATCACGGAAGGTTCCAAGACAGTCAACTTCAAGACGATCAAGGGTGAGACAGTTGAAACCAACCTGAACGCACTGACGGCAGCGATTGAAGAGGCTGGACTGAATCTGTCGCTGATTCGTCCTTCTGAAGACTCTACAGATGCAAACGCACCACAGATCATCAGTTTGCGCCATAACGAATTTGGCAGTGAGCATTCTTTCAAAGTATCCAGTAGCACAGCAGGTCTTGTTTCAACTCAAGGCGATGTCTACGACACGATTGACAACGGCTTGGATGTACAGGGTGAAATCAACGGTGAGGAAGCCACAGGTAAAGGGCAAATCTTAACTGGAAACGATGGTAACTCCAGCACTGAAGGCTTGGCGATTCGCTACACTGGCCAGGCACTTCCAGGTGAGCCTAACCCACCAGATTTGCCACAGCCTGAAACAGCAGCTGATCAGGTCACCCAGGCCAACTTGGGCAACTTGGTACCTGTCAAAGCTGGAACGATTTCACTCTCTCAAAATTCACTGGTCTTCCAGATCGGTTCTAACTGTGAGCAAACAACTTCGATAGCGTTGCGCAACATGCAGACCAACACATTAGGCACAGGAGTTGACAACGGAAGTGATTTCACCTCTTTGGCAGATATTGACGTTACGGATGCTGAGAAAGCTCAAGATGCGATGTGCGTGATTGACCGAGCACTGGAAGAGGTTTCTTCAACCAGAGGTGAGATTGGAGCCTTCCAGAAGAACAACCTGGAGAGCAATCTGAACTACCTGAGAATCGCTCATGAGAACGTGACGAGTTCTGAGTCTGTGATCCGTGATGCGGACATGGCTGAGGAGATGACCAAGTTCACACGTAACCAAATTATGACGGATTCCGCAACGGCTATGTTGGCTCAAGCGAATGCACGGTCACAAGCGGTTCTACAGTTACTAAATTAAGCAAAGCAGCCGCTAGAGTGGCTGCCTAAGTTTTCATAGAAAGGCTGACACAGGAAGTGTCAGCCTTGAGTCAAAGAATCTGGATAGATTCTAAAAATCATAAGTGTTCATGGAGGAACAATGACTTTACGAGTAAATACAAACATTCCAGCTATCAACAGTCACCGTAACCTGATTTTGAATAATACGAATCAGGCGCGCACGATGGAGAGATTGTCCTCTGGTCTAAAGATCAACCGGGGAGCTGATGGTCCTGCTTCCTTAGTGATCAGCGAGCGGCTACGGGCTCAGACTGCTGGATTGGAACAAGCGATTGATAACTCTGAGGCAGGGATTGCACTGGTGCAAACAGCAGAAGGCGCACTCAACGAAATGAGCGCAATATTGATCAATGCTCGACAGCTCGCAGTAGCATCCGCAAATGAGGCGGTGAATGATGAATTCATGCTACGAGCGAACCAGCAGGAGATCGATAACATCATTGCAACCGTCAATCGAATTGCTCAGAACACAGAATTTGGCAAGAACAAACTGCTCGACGGCAGTAAGGGGGCCAACGGTGTGGTTTCTGGGGCTAACCTAGAGTTTGTTGGAGCGACTAGAGACACCAAGGCTTCCGGTCCCAGAGGTTACGCCGTTCACATCACACAGGTAGCCCGGCGAGCCCAAGTTACTGGTACCCTGGCTCTGACCAACGAAATCATTGATCGTGGTGAACAGATCACCATTACAGAAGGCTCTAAGACAGTTAACTTCCAAACAATTAAGGGTGAGACGGTCGAGAACAATATGAATGCTCTGACCGCTGCGGTTAAGGAAGCAGGGCTCAACCTGGACATGATTCGACCGGAAGAGATAAACACAGACGCCAATGCACCACAGATCATTAGCCTACGTCACAAAGAATTTGGCAGTGAGCATAGTTTCCAAGTTTCCAGCACAACAGCAGGATTACTGAGCAGTCAGTCCGATGTCTATGACACCATCACAAATGGTTTAGATGTAGCGGGTGAGATCAACGGTGAGGAAGCTTCCGGCAAGGGACAAGTACTAACAGGCAATGCTGGTAACTCAAGCACAGATGGTTTGTCGATTCGCTATAACAGATTAGCTCTGCCAGGTGAATTCCCACCAGCTGACATTCCAGCGGAAATGACGCCACCAGATCAGAGAAGTGAGGCCTCACTCGGTAACTTGGTACCCGTGAAAGCTGGTACAGTTTCTTTATCTCAGAATGCGCTGGTTTTCCAGGTGGGTGCCAACTGTGAGCAGACAACGTCAGTGGCTCTACGCAATATGAGAGCGAACAGCCTAGGAACCGGTGTTAAGAATGAAAGTGATTTCGGTTCACTAGCAGATGTTGATGTGACGGATGCTCAAAAAGCTCAGGATGCGATGTGCGTGATTGACCGCGCCTTGGAAGAAGTCTCATCAACTCGTGGTGAAATCGGGGCTTTCCAAAAGAACAATCTGGAGAGCAATCTGAACTATCTGCGAATCGCTCATGAGAACGTGATGAATTCTGAGTCCGTGATTCGTGATGCGGACATGGCACAAGAGATGACAAACTTCACACGCAACCAAATCATGGTGGATTCATCAACAGCGATGTTGGCTCAAGCAAACGCACGAGCACAGTCTATCTTGAGATTGTTCAACTAAGTAAATGAATACGAAGAAGGTAGGATAATTCAACAGCATTTTCGATAATTTGAATTTATTAAAATTATTAAAAGTGAAGGAACTGTGGAAATGGGCGTTTCAGCGTTTTCCGCCTTCACTAACGGCCCAAAGGCCATTTTCGAAGAGGCTGACACAGGGAGGTGTCGGACCTCGATCAATAGAATCCCGCGGGGATCCATTCCCTGCGGGTGATTCTAACTATCAAAAGTGATCAAGGAGGAACTATGTCACTTCGCGTTAATACCAACATGCCGGCGATCAATAGCCATCGTAACCTGATCATCAACAACACCGAGCAAGCCAAGACGATGGAGCGTTTGTCTTCTGGCTTGAAGATCAATCGCGGTGCTGACGGCCCTGCTTCCCTAGTAATTAGTGAGCGCCTCCGTTCTCAAACAGCTGGTTTAAAGCAGGCAATCGACAATTCAGAAGCTGGTGTTTCACTAGTACAAACAGCAGAAGCTGCCCTGAATGAAGTAAGTTCAGCACTGATCAACGCCCGCCAGTTGGCTGTAGCCTCTGCCAACGAGGCAGTCAACGATGAGTTTATGCTGCGAGCCAACCAGCAAGAGATTGATAATATTCTGGCGACGGTCAACCGGATTGCTAAGAACACTCAGTATGGTCAGAAGAATTTGCTTGATGGTAGCAAGGGAGCCACAGGTGTTGTCTCTGGATCCAATCTTGAGTTTGTTGGAGCGAGTCAAGCTACCCAGAGCTCAGGTCCTAACGGCTATGACATTCACATAACCCAGGCCGCTCGTCGTGCTCAGGTGACTGGAGTTCGGGCGTTAACGAACGAAATTATTGACCGCGGTGAGCAGATCACAATCATTGAGGGAGCAAAAACTGTTAACTTCCAAACGATCAAGGGTGAAACAGTTGAGACGAACCTTAACGCGCTGAACGCAGCGATTCAGGAAGCTGGTTTGGACGTAGATATGATTCGATTTGACGAAAAGTCAACGGATCCTAACTCTCCGCAGATCATCAGCTTGCGCCACAAGGAATTCGGTAGTGAACATTCCTTTAAAGTTGCGACTACGACAGCTGGATTGTTGGGCAGCCGAGCCGATGTCTACGATACAATCGAGAACGGTTTGGACGTCGCTGGCGAGATCAATGGCGAGGAAGCCTCGGGTAAGGGTCAAGTGCTAACTGGAAATTCTGGAAACTCTAACACTGACGGTTTGGCCATTCGCTATACTGGCTTAGCTCTGCCTGGACAGTTACCGCCACCAGATGTACCAGCTCAGATGACTCCACCGGACCAAATGGTGGAGCGGGATCTAGGAAATTTAGGTCGAGTCCGAGCTGGTTCAATTGCACTTGCTCAGAATTCACTGGTCTTCCAGATTGGTTCCAACTGCGAGCAGACAACATCTATTTCGCTACGTAACATGCAGACCAACACGCTGGGGACAGGTGTTGATAACGAAAGTGGCTTCGTATCACTTGCAGAAATTGATGTGACCGATGCTCAGAGCGCCCAAGATGCGATGTGTGTGATTGACCGTGCTTTGGAAGAAGTCTCTTCAACTCGAGGCGAGATTGGAGCCTTCCAGAAAAACAACTTGGAGAGCAACCTGAACTACCTGCGCATTGCCCACGAGAATGTGATGAGTTCTGAGTCTGTGATCCGAGATGCAGACATGGCTGAGGAAATGACTAAGTTCACACGCAACCAGATCATGACGGATTCGGCAACAGCGATGTTGGCTCAAGCGAACGCACGATCACAGTCAATCCTACGATTGTTCAACTGATCAAACTGGGTTCCCTGGAGATTCTGGAAGCTTGGTATTCCAGAGTCTTCATCGTTGGAAAGTGAGTGGGTTTTTGGGAAGGTATCCGTCGGGTACCTTCTAATGAATCCATGACCAGAGGGCAACTTTAACTGGTGATAATGAATTAAGCTCTTCGAAATGAAAGTTCCTGTGAGGGTCTGTATGGCTTTCCTCTCTAAGTCTGTGAAAGGCCTAAGGACTATTTGAATCTTGACTAAGTAAATCTTGAATCCAAGGGGAGATTCTCTGGAGCATATCGCTCTGCATGAGGATATTTCACCTCTAGGTATCGAAGCCACTAGATCAGCGTGTGCTTGTCGAACAGTAACTAAAAGAAATTGGCAAAAATAAGAAACTATTAGGATAGAGTCTGCCAGATTTTTAATAATTTCGATTACTAAAATAATACTTAACGAAGTGGATAAAAGAGCCAGCAGTGAAGTGCTTCTTCCATTTCGTAAACGGCCCAAAAGCCATTTTTTGTGAGGCTGACACAGGGAAGTGTCGGACCTCGATCAATAGAATCCCGCGGTGATTTATTCCCTTCGGGTGATTCTAACTATCAAAAGTGATCAAGGAGGAACTATGTCACTTCGCGTTAATACCAACATGCCAGCGATCAACAGCCATCGCAACCTGATCATCAACAATACTGAGCAAGCCAAAACGATGGAACGTTTATCTTCAGGCTTGAAAATCAATCGTGGTGCCGATGGTCCTGCTTCCTTAGTTATTAGTGAAAGACTGCGCTCTCAAACAGCTGGTTTGAAGCAGGCTATCGACAACTCAGAGGCTGGTGTGGCCTTGGTACAGACAGCAGAGGCTGCTCTGAACGAAGTGAGCTCAGCTCTGATCAACGCACGGCAATTGGCGGTAGCCTCTGCTAACGAAGCGGTCAACGATGAGTTCATGCTGCGAGCCAACCAGCAAGAGATCGACAATATCTTGGCGACAGTCAACCGAATTGCCAAGAACACCCAATTTGGCCAGAAGAATTTGCTTGATGGTAGCAAGGGTGCAACGGGTGTTGTCTCTGGATCCAATCTCGAGTTTGTCGGGGCTAGCCAGGCAACCCAGAGTTCAGGCCCCAATGGTTATGATGTTCACATTACCCAAGCAGCCCGACGTGCACAGGTGACAGGGGTTCAGGCCCTGACGAACGAGATTATTGAACGCGGAGAGCAGATCACAATTATTGAAGACTCCAAGACTGTGAACTTCCAGACGATCAAGGGAGAGACCGTAGAGACCAACCTGAATGCCTTGAATGCTGCGATTCAGGAAGCTGGTCTGGATGTAGAAATGATCCGCTTTGACGAGAAGGAGACTAGCCCGAATGCTCCACAAATCATTAGCTTACGGCACAAAGAGTTTGGTAGTGAGCATTCGTTTAAAGTGGCTACTACCACTGCAGGATTGCTGAGTAGCCGAGCAGATGTTTATGACACGATCGAGAACGGTTTGGATGTCGCTGGCGAGATCAACGGTGAGGAAGCTTCGGGCAAGGGGCAGATTCTGACTGGAAACTCGGGTAACTCTAATACAGACGGATTGGCTGTTCGCTACACGGGACTGGCACTCCCAGGACAGTTGCCACAAGCTGATGTTCCTGCACAGATGACTCCAGCAAATCAGCGTTCAGAAAGAGATCTGGGCAACATGGGCCGAGTACGAGCTGGTACGATTGCTCTCGCCCAAAATTCACTAGTCTTCCAGATTGGTTCTAACTGTGAGCAAACGACTTCACTGGCTTTGCGCAACATGCAAACCAACACGTTGGGAACAGGAGTCAGTAATGACAGTGGCTTTGTTTCACTTGCAGATATCGATGTAACCGATGCCGAAAAGGCTCAGGATGCGATGTGCGTGATTGATCGAGCCTTAGAAGAGGTATCTTCAACGCGTGGTGAAATTGGAGCTTTCCAGAAGAACAATCTGGAGAGTAATCTGAACTATCTCCGAATCGCTCATGAGAACGTATTGAGCTCAGAGTCAGTGATTCGTGATGCCGATATGGCGGAAGAGATGACGAATTTCACCCGTAACCAAATCATGACAGATTCAGCGACTGCGATGCTGGCTCAAGCGAACGCACGATCCCAGTCAGTTTTGCGTCTGTTCAACTAAAAATTGCAGTAGAACGTCAAGGACCTTGAAGAAGTTCTGGAGCCTTCTTTAGAGAGAAGTTAGTGGGTTTTTGAGAAGATATCCGCTTGGGTATCTTCGAATGAATCCATGACCAAAGATGTGGATTTAAGCTAATGAAAAATGGCTGATTAATTTTGCTCTTTGAAAATTTATTGTCGTGATTTTGATTTCAAGACTGCTCAGCTGGCAACTGATAAACGATATATCAGTATCTGAGAATCGGTTCTGCTTACTGAAGGTTTTAACTTGGAATGAAGGATGTTGGATTTGTGAGTTGTTAGATCCCCAGTAATGGATTAGAGCCACTAACTAAATCTTTTATTCTTGATTCTGAACATTTGGACCCTGGCTAAGTAGTAGTTCTGAGAAACAAAGTCGTGTCAAAGTGCTCAAAAATCTGGTGATTATAGAAGTGTGCGTACATTTAGATAGTTAGACACCCAAAAGTCTTTAGGTGAGGTTGAATGTTCCGAAAATTTAGTATCTAAATCGGCTAACTATAATAATCGAAATAATTTTTAAAATAAATATCGGGTAGAGATATCCAGTTCTCTGAAACAAATTGGAGGCCTGATTATCTCCATCCTGCGATGTGGAGATTTTTTGTCTATAAAATATTCATGGAAGATAGGTTAAGTATGTTCTTCCGTGAAAACTTACGATCCTTAGTGTGGGGGAGACCGTAAGTGCTTTCGCATACCCTCTAACGGACACAGGGACGTGGCCGGATAGCGGATAATGTCTCGTAGTCTCCAGTGGACTGCGAGGTGATTTAACCAAACTCAATTCAAGGATGAATTATGTCACTTCGAGTCAACACCAATGTCCCAGCAATCAACACCCACCGGAATTTGACCATCAATAATACTGAGCAAGCCAAATCAATGGAGCGCTTGTCCTCAGGTCTGAAGATCAACCGTGGCGCAGATGGCCCTGCTTCCTTAGTGATCAGTGAGCGCTTGCGAGCACAAACTGCGGGATTGAAGCAGGCGATCGATAACTCAGAAGCTGGTATCTCACTAGTACAAACAGCAGAGGCTGCATTGGATGAAGTGAGCTCTGCATTAATCAACGCACGCCAACTTGCAGTTCACGCAGCTAACGAAGCGGTAAATGATGAGTTCATGTTGCGAGCTGACCAGCAGGAGATTGACAACATTTTGGCTACTGTCAATCGGATCGCTCAGAACACCCAATTTGGCAAGAAAAATCTGCTTGATGGCAGCAAGGGTGCGACTGGTGTGGTCTCTGGAGCCAATTTGGAATTTGTGGGAGCTACACAAACAACCAAGAGCTCTGGTCCAACTGGATATGATGTCGCTATCACACAAGCCTCACGCCGAGCTCAGGTGACTGGTAATGTAGAACTCACTAACGAGATAATTGATCGCGGTGAGCAGATTACAATCACTGAGGGTTCTAAAACCGTCAACTTTTACTCTATCAAGGGTGAGACTGTTGAGAACAACCTGAATGCACTCAATGCCGCAATTCAGGAAGCTGGTCTGAATGTCGATTTGATTCGCCCTGATGAAAAATCCACAAACGCCAACGCCCCACAGATCATTAGTCTAAGGCATCAGGAATTTGGAAGTGAGCACTCATTCAAGGTGGCAAGTTCAACTGCGGGACTACTCTCTGATAGAACAAATGTCTATGACACCATCGAGAATGGTCTGGACGTACAAGGTGAGATCAACGGAGAGGAAGCAACAGGTAATGGTCAGATTCTGACAGGTAATGTTGGAAACTCAAATACTGATGGCCTTGCCATTCGTTACACTGGTGAAGCTTTGCCAGGTCAACCGAATCCTCCAGACTTGCCACAGCCTGAAACAGCAATGAATCAGACCAGCCAAGCTGCAATGGGTAATCTCAGTCCCGTTAAAGCTGGAACAGTTTCGCTATCACAAAATGCCTTGGTCTTCCAGATTGGCTCAAATGCCGAGCAAACAACCTCGCTGGCTTTGCGCAACATGCGTACAAACAGCTTGGGTACTGGTGTAGATACCGAGAGTGGTTTCCGCTCCTTAGCAGAAATTGATGTAACCGGCCCAATCAAGGCTCAAGACACAATGCGTGTATTGGATCGCGCTTTGGAGGAAGTCTCTTCAACACGAGGCGAAATTGGGGCATTCCAGAAGAACAATCTGGAGAGCAACCTCAATTACCTGCGCATAGCTCACGAGAATGTGATGAGTTCTGAATCTGTCATTCGGGATGCAGATATGGCCGAGGAGATGACAGGCTTTACACGCAACCAGATCATGACCGATTCCGCGACAGCGATGCTGGCTCAGGCTAATTCAAGAGCACAGTCTGTCTTACGACTACTCCAATAACAGCAAGTTTTCGGCAGATTGGGTTCTTCAGAAACCGTTCTAAAGAAGAACGATTTCACGTGAATCCACTTTCAAAGAGGATTCAAGAATTTTGTCAGAAATATAGCTATTAATTACATTTTTTGGTGATTTCAAGCTGGATAGCAAAGAGTCATCGAAAGCTTTTTACCAGATGGACACAGGGACGTGTCCAGAAGGCAAGACAAGCCTCATTTGTTTAAACGAGGCAAGTTCAGAAACCATAATTCAAGGACGAAATATGTCACTTCGCGTAAACACCAACGTTCCTGCGATCAATACTCACAGGAACTTGACAATTAACAACACAGAGCAAGCCAAGTCGATGGAGCGCTTGTCTTCTGGTTTGAAGATCAATCGGGGGGCTGACGGCCCAGCCTCTCTGGTAATTAGTGAGCGCTTACGGGCTCAGACTGCTGGCCTGAAACAAGCTATGGATAACTCAGAAGCAGGAATTTCTCTAGTGCAGACAGCAGAGGCTGCGTTAGATGAAGTCAGTTCAGCACTGATCAATGCCCGCCAACTAGCAGTTCATGCTGCCAACGAGGCAGTAAACGATGAGTTCATGCTGCGAGCCGATCAGCAGGAGATTGACAACATTCTGTCTACTGTCAATCGGATTGCTCGAAACACCCAATTTGGTTCAAAAACTCTGTTAGATGGCAGCAAGGGCGCAACTGGAGTCGTATCCGGAACCAACCTTGAGTTTGTGGGAGCTACTCAGGAGACAAAAAGCTCTGGAGCAACTGGTTATGACGTAAAACTCACCCAAGCAGCCCGCCGCTCTCAGGTCACAGGTGTTGTGGAATTGACCAATGACATCATCGACCGGGGTGAGCAAATCACAATTACGGAAGGTTCCAAGACGGTCAATTTCTACTCCATCAAGGGTGAGACAGTAGAGAACAACCTAAATGCTTTAAATGCGGCCATCAAAGACGCAGGCCTTAACATTGATCTGATCCGTTCTATTGAAAAAGAATCTAGTGCGAATAGTCCTCAGTTAATCAGTCTGCGGCACAGAGATTTTGGCAGTGAGCATTCTTTCAAGGTTGCGAGTTCCACTCCAGGTCTGCTCTCTAGTCGTAGCAACGTCTACGACACGATTGCAAACGGCTTGGATGTAGCTGGTGAACTCAATGGAGAGGAAGCTACTGGCAAGGGCCAAATCCTGGTCGGTAACAAAGGGAATGAAAACACGGATGGACTTTCCATTCGCTATACCGGCTTAGCTTTGCCAGGTGAATTGCCACCGCCTGATGTTCCCCCAGCAATGACTCCTCCTATTCAAATGTCTGAAGCACGTTTGGGCAATCTCGGGAAAGTACAGGCAGGAACTGTGACCTTGTCACAAAACTCATTGGTTTTCCAAATTGGTTCGAATGCTGAGCAGACGACCTCATTGGCCTTGCGCAATATGCGTACAGATAGCTTGGGAACTGGTATCGATAATGAGAGTGGTTTTCAGTCTCTTGCAAACATTGATGTAACTGGTCCACTCAAGGCTCAAGATTCAATGCGTGTATTGGACCGGGCCTTGGAAGAGGTCTCTTCCACCCGAAGTGAGATTGGAGCCTTCCAGAAGAACAACTTGGAGAGCAACCTCAACTACTTGCGAATTGCTCATGAGAACGTGATGAGTTCAGAATCCGTGATTCGAGATGCTGATATGGCTGCAGAAATGACAGCCTTCACTCGCAACCAGATCATGACAGATTCAGCGACAGCAATGCTGGCTCAAGCTAACTCAAGAGCACAGTCTGTCCTACGACTTCTTCAGTAAAGATAATAACTTTACTACGTTGGGTTTTTCAGAAACCGTCCTGAGTAGGCGGTTTCGCATGAATCCATCCTAGTATTCCAACAGGAGCGGATTATTCGATCTTTGACACTTTAAGTTTTCGGGAGAACTAAGCCAACAGCGTTCCCTCAAGAAGAGCCAAACCAGTGAACTTCAAAATTCAATGGCGGGTAATATCTAGGGATAGTTAAGTCAGATTTTAAAAATCTAAATAATTCAAGCTTTCTAGATTTATTAAATTCTAAAAAAGACTAATCCAAATTTATTCCGTTTAGAGAAGTGCAGGCCAAAAACCTGTGGAATGAAGTAGGGGAAGGCGTTAGTTGAGTATCGATTTCTCCCTAAAATATAATGTTTATTTTTATGTGGATTTCTCAGAGAGATCCACGAAACCGATGTCCCCGTCGAGAGATGGGAACCAAGTTGTTGCAAGGCAACACGGAAATGGGCCTCCGAGCGTTTTCCGGGAATACGGTATGGGAGTATTCCGTTTTGCGGCAAGTACCTTAAAGGAATGACACAGGGAGGTGATATTCCTGTAACTCTCAGATTCCGGAAGGATTCTGAAAAGTTCCTTATTTCAAGGAGGAAGTATGTCTTTACGTGTAAACACCAATGTTTCTGCGATCAATACACATCGTAATTTGATCACCAACAACACTGAGCAGTCCAAGTCGATGGAGCGCTTGTCGTCTGGGATG
>PBZZ01000105.1 GCA_002730365.1 Deltaproteobacteria bacterium | reverse complement strand
TTCACCAAGCCAACTGATTCGAGTAAGGATTTTAACTCTTTTGGTTGACTGTGAATAATAGGTGCATTTCGGAAGTTAAGAGACCTTCACCAAAAATTACTAGTCAATAAACGAGGTTTGCTAAATGTGGTCAGATATATTCCAGACTGAAAAGCCAGGCTATTATGGCCAATTTGGTGGAATGTTCATTCCTGAGATTCTCAGGGCGACATTTGAGGAGTTAATTGAAGCATTTGAATCTGCAAGGAATGACCCCAGTTTTTGGACAGAATATGTTCAGACCATGCAGAGCTACTCTTGCCGTCCAACACCAATTACATACTTGCCAAACTTGAGCAAGAAGAATGGTGGAGCGCAAATTTATTGTAAGCGAGAGGATCTGAACCAGACTGGGGCACATAAAGCCAACAACGTAATGGGCCAAGGGCTACTGGTCAAGCGAATGGGAAAATCAAGAGTTATTGCTGAAACTGGAGCAGGACAGCATGGTGTGGCAACCGCAACCATGGCGGCTCGCTTTGGGTTGGAGTGCACGATCTATATGGGAGCCCTTGATGTAGAGCGACAGCGGCCGAATGTTTTCTGGATGGAACAACTGGGGGCTGAAGTTGTCGCTGTTACTGAAGGCTCAGCAACCCTCAAGGATGCAATCAATGCAGCAATGCGTGATTGGTCTGCCAGTATGGATGACACTCACTATGCCCTGGGGACTGTCTGTGGACCTCATCCATTTCCAACAATGGTCTCTTACTTTCAATCTTTGATTGGTCAGGAATCCAGAGAACAGATCTTAGAACTTACAGGGAGATTACCGGACCGGATCTACGCCTGCGTCGGAGGTGGTTCAAATGCTTCAGGTCTGTTTTTGCCGTTTCTGGAAGATGAAGAAGTTGAGCTGGTAGGTGTCGAAGCAGGTGGCCATGGTGTTGAGAGTGGTGCACACGCAGCCAGGTTTTTTGGTGGTCACATTGGGGTAGCTCAAGGTTACAAAACTTACTTCCTGCAGAATCAAGAAGGACAAATGATGCACACCCATTCTATTGCGGCCGGACTCGATTATGTGGGAGTCGGGCCAATTTTGAGTCATCTGCATGATGAAGGAAAAGTGCGCTTTAGTTCTGCTACAGACCAGGAGGTTATTGATGCTGTTCGCTCATTGATCCAATCGGAGGGACTTATTCCTGCCTTGGAAAGCACTCATGGGTTAGCGGGATTGTTGCGCGAATCAAGTGAAATGGATGAAGAGGATATCGTTCTATTCAACTTGTCTGGTCGGGGTGACAAAGACATTTTTAATATTGCTGAGGCACTAGATGATCCCAAGTGGCGTGAGTTCATCCATCAAAAATCAAATGAATATCGAAAAGCAAGCAACTGAGAGATGAATGTCCAGCAAGCTATCTGAATATTTGAGAAATCGACTTAAAGAGAAAAAAATTTTACTGATGACCCACACAGTTGTCGGTTATCCCTCTCTCGAGGACAATTGGCGGATGCTTGAAGAAATGCATGCGGCCAATGTGGACATGGTAGAATTGCAAATACCTTTCAGTGAGCCAATCGCAGATGGTCCTCTATTTGTAAAAGCAAATCAAGAAGCTCTAAAAAACGGCATCGACTGGGACGCCTATTTTAATTTTATGAGAAGAGCTCATGAAAAATTCGATTTCCCATTACTGTTGATTGGTTACTATAACAGCGCCTTCGCGATGGGTCACCATAGCTTTTGTTCAAGGCTTGCGGAGCACGGTGCCAGTGGGTACTTACTACCGGACCTGCCCCTTGAAGAAATGGAGGATTTGCATCAGTTGAGCAAAGAACATCAACTGAATCCGATCATGCTTTGTACCCCTACACACAAGGATACTAGGTTGCAGCGTATCTGTGCCAACGGGAGTGGATTTCTCTATTGTGTAGCCAGGAAGGGAGTCACTGGTGCTGTGACAAAGATTGATCCAATGGTCTTCGAATTTTTGAAACGATGCCGAAGATATTCTGATCTGCCACTGGCATTGGGGTTCGGATTGAGTACAGGAGAGGATCTAAACCAACTGCAAGGGCACGCGGACATAGCCGTGATTGGTTCAGCTCTGCTCAAAACCTGGGAGGAAAAAGGGCCTGAAGCTTACCGAAGTCATCTTGAAGAACTAGCCGCAGCGACTGCTTAATTTGATTCAATCTCCATGTCAACAACGGCATACTCTGAGCAGATTTCGTGGATCAAGTCTAGTACAGGCACATACTCTGGATGAATTGAAAAAGCACTCAGTGCCTCTCGGTCGCCAAATTCTACAGACAGGGCGACATCAAAAGATTTTGGAGTTGTTTTGAAGTCCTCTCCCACTTCCAAGTGTTGAATTTCTTCAATTTTCTCTGGAAGCCCTACAAATGCGTCCATTAGTTGTCGTGAGCTTTGAGGGGTTTTTTCTTTCAGGCGAAAAAGAATCAGATGCTTGACCATTATTTTTTCCTTTCGAGCTGAACAAAATGATGCTGCTGAGTTTGCACATCGTATCCATTGCTGCACTGATTGCTATTTCTGGAGGAATTGCCTACAGCCTCGGAAAAAATGAAGGCATACGCATCACTCGGCTTCATTATGAAGAACTGGATGAACCGCAAGATCCGATAGCTCAAGCTGAGGCAAAATCCTTACATGCAGAGCCCTCCTCCTGAGACCCCAACTGATAGCAGGCTAGCGCTGCTGCTACGCTGACATTCAGCGATTCTACTTGTTCTGTTCCTTCTATACGCACATCCCAGTCACACTGCTGTTTGACCAACTGGCGAAGACCTCTTCCCTCATTACCCAGAACTAGCAACAGTGGACGATCCCTTTCAAGTTTTTGTAACTCTGTTTTACCATCGCCAGCCAAGCCAACTATCCAGAAACCCTCTTTCTTTTGATCTGTCAAAAATCGAGCAAGATTTGTAGTTTCAAAGATCGGAAACCATTCTGCTACACCAACAGAGGCTTTGGAGACGGCAGGTGTTACACTGGGACTATGGTCTTTCGTAACGATACATCCTGAACAACCAAAAAATGCGGCTGACCTTAAGATAGCACCAAAATTTTGAGGATCTTTGATCTGATCCAAAACCAAATAAAATGGGTTTATTTTTTCAGTAGCTGGAAGAGAAGTTGGAGTCTCCAAGTGTCGAGCGCTGCATTCTAAGAGTACTCCTTGATGTACCCCGTCCGGACAATAAGTTTCAAAAATTTCTGGAGTAGCTTTTTTGACCGAAATTCCTCGTTCTTCAGCAGCTTTTTGAAGCCCTTGGATTCTTTCTCCCAGAGGATGCTTAACCCACATAGCAAAGTGCTTGCGGTACGAACTAGAAATAGCAGATTCAATAGCGTTGATTCCATAGAGCCATTCGTGACCCTTTGGCTGAATTTTTGGCTTCCTATGAAAGCGTTTGTTAGCCATTGAGATGCTTCTGAAGTTCCAATTTCAATTCTGCATACTGATGAGTCACCGGAAAGGAAGGGAATTTTTCCGTGATTTTTTGGGTGGGCCTAAAGAAGATCCCATGATGTGCGCTTTGTAGCATTGAGATGTCGTTGTACGAATCTCCCGCGGCGAAAACTTGAAAATTAAGATCTTTCAAAGCATTCACCGCTTGCCGCTTCTGATCCTGCTGGCGGAGCAAGTAATCTGTAATCCTGCCAGAATGATCAATTTTCAAAGTATGGCAAAAAATAGTTGGTTGACCGAGCTTATTCAACAATGGACTCACAAATTCTCTAAAGGTATCCGATAGAATAATCACTTCGCATTCGGTTCTGAGCCAGTTAAGGAAATCGTTTGCTCCATCAAGAGGATGCATTTTGTCAACAACTGCATGGATATCCTGAATTCTCAGATTTTTTTCATCACATATTTTCAAACGATAGCGCATCAATTCATCGTAGTCGGTGATGTCTCGGGTGGTCAGCCTTAGTTCCTCAATCCCAGTTTGTTCGGACAGACCGATCCAAATTTCTGGAATCAAAACTCCCTCAAAGTCGAGGCAGGTAATTTTCATTTGAGGGTTGTCTTGTTGCATGGCTTTTAAAGAGTTTTACAAATTGGCGAAATTACAGAGGTGGTATGTGTAAGGTTTTCTGGTGTTGCGTGATAAGTTTGCTGGTATTGGCGTCTTGTCAGTCTGGACGTGAGGTGAGGGTTTACGAAAAAATACCTCACTTCGTAGAGTGTCGAAAATATACGGACTATCTCCAAATAGTCCAGTGTGAGCAAAAATTGATGGGGCCTCTAAATCGAGAAGTGAACCATGTACTTCGACAGTCTGAACGCAGTAACAATAGGCGTTTTGAACAATACAGATGCCAGGATCTCCCGAACGTATCAGAACCTTCAGGATGTTCCATCAACCTCCAATCTAATTTGACAGATTAATTTATGAAAGACGGTGAAATCGCAGCGATGCGTCAAGACTATACAATCGGAGAGCTACTCGAAAGTAGATCCTCGTCAGATCCTTGGGAGTTGTTTAGCAGTTGGTTTGAGATCGCTCGGAATACAAAAATTTTGGAACCGAATGCGATGATCCTATCCACAGTTACCCAAGACGGACAACCGACATCTCGTGTAGTTTTACTGAAAGATTTTGATCAAAGTGGGTTAGTTTTTTTTACAAATTACCTTAGCCAAAAAGCTGAACAGTTGGCATACAACCCACGAGCATCAATTTTATTTTGGTGGGAACCCTTACAGCGTCAAATTCGTATTGAGGGAGAGGTTGTGAAAATTGATGAAGAAGAATCTGATACGTACTTCCAAAGTAGGCCTTATGGAAGTCGCTTGGGTGCTTGGGTCTCTGAACAAAGTCAAAAGATTGTTGACCGAACTGTACTGGAAAAAAGACAAATTGATTTTGAAAAGAAATTTGCGGAGGGAAATGTCCCCCGTCCAGATCACTGGGGTGGTTATCGATTAGCACCAAACAAATTTGAATTCTGGCAAGGGAGGTCGAATCGACTTCACGATCGATTACTCTATCAGATGCAGCAGAAGGCTTGGACAAGAACCCGTTTAGCGCCCTGAACTGACGGGTTTTTCAGCATCTGCTCGAAATTTAGGCAATCTTGCATGATATTGATAATTAATAGCTAATCATATCAATAACATAAATTTGGTATGAGATTTGTCTCCAAAATGGGTTTAAACAGAAGCACTTGACTTGCTTGAGGAAGCGGCAGAAGGTTTTTGGAGACAATTTGAGATTTCAATTGTCTGGTCCTCGTTTCCGGTCTTCCCTTAATTTCAGCGGAAATCCCGCGCTTACACAAAGGAATGTTCGATATGACTACCCCCAAAGATATCTTCGACTCTATCAAGAAAAATGACATTGAATTTGTTGACTTCAAATTCATTGATTTGCTGGGTACCTGGCAGCACTTGCAAGTTCCGATTGGGGTGGTCAACGAAAGTACTCTGGAAGAAGGTGTGATGTTTGATGGTTCCAGTATTCGATGCTGGCAGACCATAGATGCCAGTGATATGAAAATGATTCCTGATCTGAATACGATGAAAGTGGATCCGTTCATCGAGGCTAATTCACTGACACTGATCTGCGATATCGTAGATCCCGTTACGGGCGAGCGCTACAGCCGAGATCCAAGAAATATTGCTCGAAAGGCTGAAGCTTATTTAGTCTCAACAGGGATAGCAGACACGGCTTATTTTGGGCCAGAAGCTGAATTTTTCCTTTTTGACGATGTTCAGTATTCTTACAGCAGCGCAGGGGGATTTTATTCCATTGATTCAGCAGAATGTCCATGGAATACAGGTGCCGATGAAATGCCCAATCTAGGATATAAGATTGGGCCAAAATTAGGTTATTTCCCAGTAGCTCCGTTCGACTCCAATCAGGATATTCGAAACGAGATGATTACAATGCTGGAACAGTGTGGTCTGATGGTAGAGCGTGCTCACCATGAGGTTGCACCAGCACAGCACGAGATCAATTTCCGATTCGATACTCTTGTAAGTTGTGCTGACCACCTACAGTGGTACAAGTATGTAATTAGAAATGTAGCACGTCAGCACGGCAAAACCGCTACCTTTATGCCCAAGCCCATGTTTGCTGACAATGGAAGCGGAATGCATACTCACCAATCGCTTTGGAAAGATGGCAAGCCCCTTTTTGCAGGAGATGAATACGCTGGCTTAAGCGAAACAGCTCTCTACTACATCGGAGGAATTCTCAAGCATGCGCCCTCTCTGGCAGCTTTGACCAATCCTCTGACAAATTCCTACAAGCGCCTGGTGAAAGGATTTGAAGCCCCAATCAATCTTGCCTATTCAAACAGAAATCGATCAGCAACGATTCGCATTCCTTTAGCGGATTCTAAAGCAGCAAAACGAATCGAATTCCGCTGTCCAGATCCAGGAGCAAATGGTTACATGGCATTTGCGGCAATGCTGATGGCTGGCTTGGATGGAATTCAAAACAAAATTCATCCTGGTGATCCAATGGACGTCAACATTTATGATCTTCAACCAGAAGAACTCCACAAAATTGGCAAAATGCCAGGCTCTCTGCGCGAGTCCATTGAAAACCTCGAAGCCAATCATGATTTCTTACTGAAGGGTGATGTTTTCACCAAAGATGTGATTGACGCATGGGTTGATTACAAGCTCAATGAAGAGGTCACACCGATTGAATCACGACCACACCCATACGAATTCAATCTCTACTACGCCTACTAATCTTCCTGCCAGCAACCAGTGGACTGTTGCGGTTCACTGGTTCTACTTCTCCGCTCTGACATCTCAAATTTAATCTGATTAAAAGCTTTCGCTAATGTGGTGACAACTCTAAGTGCACGTCAGCTTCTTGTATATCAGCTATTGTTTCAACCAAATTTTACGCTTCGATTGCGATCCGCCTGGCCTCTGAAATGATCAGATTTGCCTCCATTTCGACATGAATGTGCACGAGAAGCTTTCGATGAAGATAATGACAATAGATGTGCGTTATTTTCTGGACTTGGTGAACCCGCTCTAGTGTGGAGACAATGTCTTGTTCAATTTCATCCTGAGGTCTCATCAATTAAGTCTCTTCATCGAGTATTCTTGATGGGGGTTCAGGCTCAGGATCCAAGTGGACAAGAATTTCTTAA
>PBZZ01000104.1 GCA_002730365.1 Deltaproteobacteria bacterium | reverse complement strand
TCTAAAAATAGAAAAAAATTAAATGACATAATTCGGGTGACCGGTGCTTGTGAACACAACCTGAAAAATCTGAGTCTGGACATTCCAAAGGGCACTTTAACCGTATTTACGGGTGTAAGCGGCTCAGGTAAATCGTCTCTTGCGTTTGACACAATTTTCCAAGAGGGACAAAGAAGATTTGTTGAATCACTTTCAGCCTATGCTCGACAATTTCTTGGGCAGTTGGAAAAACCAAAGGTTGAACATATTGAGGGCCTAAGTCCAACCATCTCAGTTGATCAGAAAACTGTTAACCGAAATCCACGCTCGACGGTCGGGACGGTAACTGAAATCTATGATCACCTTCGATTATTGTTCGCACGTTTAGGGCAGCCTCATTGCCCTGAATGTAAAACCCCGATTTCTAGCCAAACTCCTGAACAGATTACAGATCATACTTACGCAGTTGCACTTGATGAGACCTGCTTGATCTTAGCTCCCATGGTGAGAGAGCGAAAGGGAGAGTATCGAAAGGAGCTTCAACAATGGGCACAAGATGGATTTGTCAGGGCCCGGATTGACGGAGAGATTCGAAGGCTTGACGAAGAGATTGAGCTCAAACGATATGAAAAACATAGTATTGAACTGGTTCTGGACCGACTTATTTTGAGCTCAGACGAAAAAAGTCGCCTAACTGAGGGTGTTGAAAAAGCTCTGAAAATGAGCGAAGGGTTAGTCATTCTGAACTTCCAGGGAGCAGATCATCTCTTCAGTCAATTGAGTGCTTGTCCAACCTGCCAGATTTCACTACCCGAACAGGAACCTCGTCTTTTCTCCTTCAATGCTCCCCAAGGCGCGTGTCCAACTTGCAATGGATTGGGCGAGACTCGTCAGTTTGTAGAAGAAAGACTCTGTGATTCTGAAAAATCTCTGAAAGATGCTGCTGTCCAATGTGTGACTGCTAACGGGAACATTCATTTCACGAAAATAGACAAATCCCACCTTCATGCAGCGGCCAAAATGCTGGATCTGGATCTGAATATACCTTGGGGTGAACTACCTGAGGGGCAGAGAGAGCAGTTTCTAGAGGGAAATGCCGAGGTCGCTCTTTATGTGGGCAATGTGTTTCGATTTCCCTCCCATTTAAAAAAACAAATCAAAGCGGGTAAGTGGGCTGGTGTGATTCCGATTTTGGAGTTTGTTTACAGGTTTGCAAAAGGGCCCTTGGAACGCTTCCAAATGAGGGCTATTTGTCCAGACTGTAGCGGAAGCCGATTGAATGCTATGGCCAGGGCTGTAACTTTCCGAGATCAAAACATTATTGACCTTGGTGATTGCTCCGTCACTGAAGCGCTTACTTTTTTTGAAAGTTTGGAACTGACGGATAGAGAGGAATTGATTGGTCGGGATCTTTTTCGAGAAATTCAGGCCCGCCTCTCTTTCTTGAACGAGGTTGGACTGGGATACCTCAGCCTTCAACGTTCAGCGGCTACGCTTTCTGGAGGGGAGGGCCAACGTATTCGCTTGGCAAGTCAACTTGGTTCGGGTCTTCAGGGAGTGCTCTATGTCCTTGATGAACCCAGCATTGGTCTGCATCAAAGTGATAATCAGAGACTGATCAAAACCCTGGAAATGCTGCGAGATCGTGGCAACACAGTTTTTGTGGTGGAACATGATGAAGAAACCATCCGTGCTGCTGATCATATCATTGATATTGGACCAACAGCGGGTCGCAATGGCGGAAACATTACTGCGCAAGGTGGTTATCAAGAGATTCTGCAATCTTGCGAATCGGTTACCGCTCGGTTCTTGGTTGGTCAAGAAAAGATGCCAGTTCCTACTGAACGTAGAACTCCAGATGGTAGATGCTTATCCATCCGAAATGCCCGTTTGCATAATCTTTTGGGCTTGGATGTAGAAATACCCCTGGGACTATTTGTAGTTTTGGCTGGAGTCAGTGGTTCTGGAAAATCGAGTCTTGTACATGGAATTCTGCGTCCTGCCTTATTGCAACATCTGCAAGGAAACAGAAAAGATGACTCTGATGAATCAACCGTGGAGGAATCATCAAAAGAAATCAAAGGCAGGTGGGATCAAGTTGCAGGTCTGGAGCATCTGGATCGCTTGATTGAAATCAATCAGTCACCCATCGGTCGGACTCCAAGAAGTAATCCGGCTACCTACACCAAAGTTTTTGACCTGATTCGTGATCTCTTCACTATGCTTCCAGAGTCAAGGATTCGTGGATATAACAAGGGGCGATTTTCCTTCAACGTCAAAGGAGGAAGATGCGAAGACTGCAAGGGAGCTGGAATAAAAACCATTGAAATGCAGTTTCTGAGTGATGTTCAAATTCCCTGTGAAACTTGCGATGGCAAGCGATTCAATGCTGAAACTCTGCAGATTCGTTACAAGCACAAAACGATCTTTGAAATTCTTGAGCTTACAATCACAGAAGCTGCTGAACTTTTTGAGAACCAACCAAAAATCCTTCACATTCTTCAGACCCTGCTGGATGTCGGCTTGGGGTATGTCAAGCTTGGGCAGCCATCTACAACCCTTAGTGGAGGCGAGGCCCAACGTGTGAAGTTAGCTTCAGAATTACGAAAAAAATCCACAGGTCGAACACTTTATCTTTTGGATGAACCTACGACAGGTCTTCATTTTCAGGACATTCGCACTCTGCTACAGACCTTAGATCGCTTGGTAGAACAGGGTAATAGCGTATTGGTTATTGAACACAACCTTGATGTTCTGCGCTTTGCCGATCAAGTCATTGAATTGGGGCCGGGGGGAGGGAAATTTGGTGGTAAATTGGTGGGTCAAGGTACCCCAGAGGAATTAGCTGAAAGGAATACCTTAACAGGTGGATTCTTAAAACCATTTTTGGAAGAGTACTTAAATGATGACTGCTCTAGTGTTGGGGAAGTTAATGAACCCTCTGCCATGAATGGATTTCAGAGTGAAAGTAGAGAGCGAGATCTAGTTATTCGGGGGGCAAGTAAAAACAACCTCCGCCATGTGGATGTTGAGATCCCCAAGAATGAGTTTACCGTCATTACTGGGGTCAGCGGATCTGGAAAAACGTCACTGGCCTTTGATACCATTTTTGCAGAGGGACAAGCTCGTTATGTAGAATCTCTCTCTACTTATGCCAGAAGATTTCTTGGCAGAATGGATAAGGCCCCTGTTGATAGCATTGATGGACTTGCACCAGCAATTGCGATCAATCAGAAAGCTTCGAGTCGCAATCCGCGCTCCATTGTTGCAACCACCACTGAGATTTTTGACTATCTCCGTCTCTTGTACGCAAGAATTGGTGTAGCTCATTGTCCAAAGACAGGGGCACCCCTGGAAAGCTTCACGGCAACTCGGGCTGCCAAATTCCTTGTAGATCATTATGAAGGAGATCGGCTCGAAATTCTGGCGCCATTATTTAGGCCTGCTTCAAAGCACCCCACTTTATTAAAACACCCCAAGGAACTTCCTGAACATCTGTCAGCACTTCAACAATCTGGATTCCTGAGAGTTTATGTTAGGGATAAATTAATTTTATTTGACGATTGGGAGCAAGAATCAAAAAAACTTAAACTTACCAAGTCCGCAGCGATTTGGTTGGTCGTGGATAGGGTTAGAGTGAGTGTCGATGAGCAACAAAGATTAGCAGAGAGCGCTAGCATCGCTTACGAGCAGGGAATCGGTCTTTTCTGCGCTCGTCGTCCGGACGACCAAAAAATGATCTGGTTTTCTGAAGTTCCGGGCAATGTTCAAAGTGACTACTACTTGACTCACGATCTCAACCCAAGAATGTTTTCCTTCAATTCTCACGTTGGGGCATGTCCAGATTGTGATGGACTTGGTGAAATTGAACTGACTGGAAATTTGGATTTTGATGAAGACGTAGATTTGGATTCACTGGTTTTTCGTACTTGTAAGACATGCGAAGGGGAAAGGTTAAAGCCCGAATATCGATCTGTTTTGATTCGACATAGGAATATCCTCCAATTCTGCAAAATGAGGGTAGATGAAGCCCTGCGCGAAGTGAGTACTTGGGAACTCAGCACAACCGAACAGGCAATCGCTGAACAAGCTCTTCAGGAAATCCTCAGTCGCTTAAAATTCCTGCGTAATGTAGGTCTTGGATACCTGACCTTGGAACAGAGATCCAACACGCTCTCAGGTGGGGAAGCTCAACGTATTCGTCTGGCTTCTCAAATCGGCTCTGGATTGACCGGGGTGCTTTATGTCTTAGATGAACCGACCATTGGCTTGCATCCAAGAGATACCGAGCGATTGCTGAAAACATTGCTGCAGCTACGTGATCTTGGAAACACAGTCCTGCTGGTCGAACATGATCTTGAAGTTATCAATCGCGCGGATCATCTGATTGATATTGGTCCTGGGGCTGGACACTATGGTGGAAAAATCATCGCATCCGGGAAACCAGGAGAGTTAGCCTTGGATTCAGAATCCCTCACGGGGCAATACTTGAGTCATCGACAAAAAATTCTGATCCCACATAGAAGACTTCCCAACCCAGCACGAAAAATTACGATCTCAAACGCCAAGGCAAATAACCTTAAGGACATTTCCGTTGAAATCCCAAAGGGTTGTCTGACGGTTGTGACCGGAGTGAGCGGTTCAGGCAAATCTTCTTTGATCATTGATGTCTTGCAGAAAGCGGTCGCAAAGAAGCTTTCTGGGTATGTTGGTGAAATTGGAAAACACAAGACGATCAAGGGACTGGAGCAATTAAAGTATTTGAGAATCATTGATCAAGAGCCCATTGGGCGTACACCGAGAAGCAATCCTTCAACATACACGGGCGCACTGTCTCCAATCCGAGATTTGTTTTCACAACTACCTGCAGCAAGGCAAAGAGGATTTGCTCCAAGGCGATTTTCTTTTAATTCAGTTGAGGGAAGATGTGGGGCCTGTGATGGGCATGGATATCACCTGATTGAAATGCACTTTCTCTCCGATGTTTGGGTGACTTGTGATCAATGTCAGGGCAAGCGATACAATCGCGAAACTTTGAGCGTAGAATACAAGGGGCACACAATCGCTGATGTGCTTAATCTTGAAATTGAACAGGCTTGTCAGCTTTTTAAAGCTCAGCACAAGATCTTAAGAATTCTGCAAACCATGAGAGATGTCGGTCTTGGTTACATGAAGTTGGGTCAGGCTGGGAATACTTTGTCAGGAGGAGAAGCACAACGGCTGAAGCTCTCGGCTGAACTCTCTCGCAGATCAAAAGGAGAAACACTTTACATTCTTGATGAACCAACCACAGGACTGCACATTGATGATGTGAGGCGACTGCTAGAAGTGCTCCATAGGATCGTAGATGATGGGGGAACGATGGTGATTATTGAGCACAATTTGGAAATCATCAAATCGGCCGATTGGGTTATTGACCTTGGACCAGAAGGGGGAATTCACGGAGGAGAGGTGATCGTGACGGGCACGCCAGAGCAAGTTATGGCTTGTGAAGCCAGTCATACCGGAAGAGCACTTTGGCCTGTTCTCAGTAACCAGATTTTTGAAGGGAAACGCTCCAAAACAAGTTCGTCAAAAAATCTAGTGATTCCTTTGCAACAGCCATCATGGAAATCTGGACTTACGGCTGATCAACGAAGATAGCCCGAAAGTCATTTACATTTGTCATCGTAGGGCCAGTCAATACAAGATGTTCCAATTGCTGAAAGAAACTGTAGGCATCATTATTATCAAGAAAATCATTGGCTTTGAGTTTCAACTGTTTTGCTTTAAAAAAGCTGTTCTCATCTATCCAAGCACCAGCATTGTTTTCAGTGCCGTCAATACCATCAGTGTCGACAGCGATTGCTGCAATTCCCTCTTCTCCCTGCAAGGCTTCAAGCAGAGACAAGACAAACTCAGTATTCCGACCTCCCTTACCGTTACCACTAACCGTCACTGTGGTTTCACCCCCAGTCAAGATCAATGCTGGGGCGTGGATTGGTTGATCTCGATGCTTGATCTGTTTCGCAATCGCTGCATGAACCTTGGCTACCTCCCTGGCCTCACCTTCAATACGATCGCTTAGGATGATGGGTTTAATCCCGAACTTCTCAGCTTCTTTTCCAGCGGCTTCTAGCATCAATTGCGGAGTAGCCACCAACCGTACTTGATTTCTAGAAAAAATGTCTTCTCCAGGTTTGGGAGTTTCTTCCTCAGCTGCTTCTAAAATTGATTGGATCGCTTGAGTTGGTTTTATTTGATACCTTCTTAAAATCTCTAGAGCATCTCCAAAAGTAGTGGGGTCTGGAACAGTTGGGCCGGAAGCAATCACAGAAAGATCGTCCCCAGGAACATCTGAAATTGCGAGGGTCCATAGTCGAGCTGGCTGAACTGCTCGCGCAAGACGCCCACCTTTGATTGCAGAAAGATGTTTGCGTACGCAATTCATTTCTCCAATCGTAGCTCCAGAGTGGAGGAGGGATCTGTTCAGTGCTTGTTTGTCTTGAAGGGTAAGACCCTTGCCAGGTAGAGCTAACAAAGCAGATCCACCTCCAGAAATCAGGCAGATCACCAGATCCCGATTCGTAGCAGATTCAGCTAAATTCAGTATTCTTTGAGCCGTGATTTGGCCAATCTCGTCGGGTACTGGATGAGCTGCCTCGACAATTTCAATTGATTTACAAGGTACTCCATAGCCATAGCGTGTCAGGACCAGACCACTCAACTTTGCTCCCCAAATGGTTCCCTTCCAATGATCTTCCAATACATTGGCCATCTCAGCTGATGCCTTTCCGGCTCCTAAAACTATGATCCGCTCTGGCAACTTTTCTGTCTCTTGAATTTCTTTCAAGTACCCTGGCAGACAAATTTTGGGCTGAGAGCTTTGAAGGGCTGCCTTTAACGTTTGATCAAGAATCTCAGGAAGAGAACTCATTTTTCATCTCTTTAAATATCAAGGAATCAGCGAGATCTTTAAAACTATTTATTTGCCCAACCAGTCCGAAGCCCAACTCAATCCTTCAATGGTGCCCGAGAGTGGTCTATATTCACAGCCCAACCAACCTTCATATCCTAGTTTATCAATTCTTGAAAAGAGATACGGATAATTGATCTCACCCGTTCCTGGTTCATGACGCCCTGGAGTATCAGCGATTTGAAAGTGAGCGATCCTAGGGAGGAGTTCAGTGATTGTGGGTGACAAATCCCCTTCCATGATTTGCATGTGGTAAATATCATACTGAATCCAAAGGTTTGAAGAGCCTACTTTCTCAATCACTGAGATCGCTTGAGCTGATTTGTTCAAGAAATATCCAGGCATGTCTCGAGAATTGATTGCTTCAATAAGAAGTCTGACATCATTCTGTTCACAAAGTTGAGTAGCATAGTGAAGATTCTCTAAATAAGTTTCTAAAAGAGCTTCCTGAGCTATCCCCTCTGGCTTGATTCCAGCCATAGCATGAATTTGCTTGCATCCAAGACCATTGGCGAACTCCAAAGCGAGTTCAACACTTTCACGAAATTCGTTTTGGCGACCTGGTAGACAACTCATGCCTCTTTCCCCTTTCTCCCAATCTCCGGGAGGAAGATTAAAGAGCACTTGAGTTAATTGATTCGCTTCAAGAGCTTCTTTTACATCAGACAGTGAGTATGCGTAGGGGAAGAGGAACTCAACCCCTTTAAATCCTGCGTTCGCAGCGGCTCCAAATCGGTCAAGAAAATCGTGTTCATGGAACATCATTGACAAGTTAGCATTAAAGCGGGGCATGGAGATTCTGCAAAAGATTTTGATGA